>JAKJCD010000060.1 GCA_022706625.1 Bacillota bacterium
GAAGCTGGGGCCAAAGCTATTGAAATGTTGAAACTGGTGGGTATCAATAACCCGGAAAGGCGCATGAACCAATACCCCCATGAGCTTTCCGGCGGCATGCGTCAAAGAGTGATGATCGCAATGGGTTTGATATGCGATCCTAAAATGCTCATCGCCGATGAACCGACGACGGCTTTAGATGTGACCATCCAGGCCCAGATCATTGAGCTCATGAAGGATATCCAGAGAAAAACCCGGATGTCTATCATATTCATCACTCATAATCTGGGTGTGGTGGCGGAGATATGCGACAGGGTATCCGTAATGTATGCGGGAAAAATCGTGGAGCAGGGCGACGTGGAGGATATATTCTACCGGCCCAGGCATCCATATACCTTAGGGCTCCTTCGTTCAATGCCAAGAGTTGATGCAGAAGAATACGAAAGACTGATTCCCATCGAAGGAACTCCGGTCGATATGCTCAATCCTCCTTCAGGCTGTCCCTTCGGGCCCCGCTGTGAACATTGTATGAAAATCTGCCTGCGGATGGAACCCCCGAGGATCAATCTTGGTAAAGGGCATACATCCTCCTGTTGGCTTTTGACGGAAGAGGCTAAAAAGGAGGGCTGCAGATAATGAAAAGCGAATTGATCAGGGCGGAAAACCTGCGTAAGTACTTCCCTATCAAAATGGGTTTTATGAAATATAATTATGTCCGGGCGGTCGAGGAGGCCAATTTCTCTATCCGTAAAGGTGAGACCCTCGGTCTGGTAGGCGAATCAGGCTGCGGCAAGACTACCCTTGGGCGAGCCGTTTTACGCCTGCACGAGCCTACATCAGGGAAGATTTTCTATGCCGGAAAAGACATTACCGATGTGAATATGATGCCTTACCGCAGAAAGATGCAGATCATTTTTCAGGACCCTTCCGCATCCCTGGATCCCCGTATGACGGTGGGAGAGATAGTGGGGGAGGCCATCGATATCCACAGATTAGCAGGCAGCAAAAAGGAACGGTCAGAGAGAATACAGCAGCTGCTCACTCAGGTCGGTTTGAACAGCGAGCATTCAAACCGGTATCCCCATGAGTTTTCCGGCGGACAGCAGCAGCGCATCGGTATTGCCCGTGCTCTGGCGGTGGAACCTGAATTCATCGTCTGTGATGAACCGGTATCTGCCCTTGATGTATCGATCCAGTCGCAGATCGTAAATATGCTGGAGGATATGCAGAAGGATCTGGAACTGACCTATCTGTTTATTGCCCATGACCTTTCCGTTGTCAGGCACATCTCAAACCGCATCGGCGTTATGTACCTGGGCAATATGGTAGAGTTGGCCGGAAGCAACGAGCTTCATAAAAATCCCCTGCACCCGTATACCAAAACTCTGCTGTCTGCGGTACCGGTGCCGGATCCTAAAGTAAGCCGTGCACGCAAGCGGATCATATTGGAGGGCGACATCCCAAGCCCGATGAACCCCCCTTCGGGATGCCGCTTTCACACTCGATGCCCTTATGCGATCCAACGCTGTAAGGAAGAGATTCCACAGTGGAGAGAGTTGGCTTCGGACCATTTTGTTGCCTGCCACATTGTATAAGGACACCTAAGATATGTCCTGATCTGCCGGCTAAGACTATGCCGCCGGCCTGATGTCGGCAATTGCTGCTTTACTAAAGTAGGGCAGTATTGTATACTTTTTATGTCTTCAAATTGAAGAACGTACGATTTGTGACTTGCCAAAAGGCAAAAAAGGAGGAGAGAAATTTATGAAGAGATTATTAGTCTTGCTTCTTGCATTAACCATGGTATTTACATTGGCGGCATGCGGAGGCGGCGGAGAAGGTCCCGACACAGAAGGAGGTTTGGACATTTCCGTCAACTTTGCTTCTGAACCGGCCACTATCGACCCGGCACTCAACAGTGCAGTTGACGGTGCAGTCATGCTGCATCATACCTTTGAGGGCTTGCTTAAGTGGGTAGATGACGGCGAAGGCAACGCAATGCTTGCCCCCGGAATGGCCGAGAGCTGGGATGTGAGCGAGGACGGGACCGTATACACCTTCCACATAAAAGAAGGAGCCCTTTGGTCTGACGGCGAGCCCGTGACTGCCCATGACTTTGAGTATGCATGGAAGAGGGTCGTCGATCCGGAAACGGCGGCTGACTACAGCTATATGCTGGACTGCGTTCTGAACGGCCCCGAAATAATTTATGACGGAACGAAGGCTCCCGATGAATTAGCGGCAGTGGCCCTGGATGATTCGACTTTTGAAGTGACTCTTCATACGGCTATCCCTTATTTCACCGAGATTGCGGCTTTCCCGGCAGCATTCCCTGTTCGTAAAGACATTATCGAGGAATATGGAGATCAATGGACATTCGACCCGACAACCTATGTCAGCAACGGTCCTTACATGATTAGCGAGTGGGTCCACAACTCCTATATAATGATGGTCAAAAACCCCAATCACTATGATTATGACAATTTAGGGCCGGATTCCATCAAATTCGCTTTGATGGATGACGACAACGCAATATTGGCCGCCTTCAACAGCGGTGAACTTGACTTTACCGACAACGGTTATCCCATCGACGAAGTTCCCGCCCTGTTGGAATCCGGACAGCTTAAGATTAATGATTATATCGGGACCTACTATGTATGCTTCCAGACACAGCTTAAACCCTTCGACAATCCTTTGGTAAGAGAGGCATTCTCCCTGGTCATCGACAGGAATTACATCGTGAACCAAGTCACCAGGGCGGGGCAGCTTCCCGCCAGCGGCTATGTGCCATCCGGCGTCTATGATGCTGAGGGGCCGGGCTCCAACTTCAGAGCGGTGGGCGGTGATTACTACAGCATTGCTGAGGGAGACTATGCAGCCAACTGCGAAAAGGCTCGCGAACTGCTGGCTGAAGCAGGATATCCTGGTGGAGAAGGTTTCCCAATCGTTGAATACTTGTACAACACTAACGACACCCATAGGGCCGTAGGAGAAGCACTCCAGAATATGTGGCAGACTGAGCTGGGAGTCCAGGTCACTCTTGCCAACCAGGATTGGGGCGTATTTCTTGAAACCAGAAAGAAAGGGGATTATTCCATCGCCAGAAACGGCTGGATAGCAGACTATAACGATCCTATCTCCTTCATCGACATGTGGGTCACCGGCGGCGGCAACAACGACGCCCAGTATTCAAATAAAACATATGATGCTTTAGTTCTGAAAGCTAAAACCTCTACAGATCCCGCAGTCAGGATGAAAGCTATGCATGATGCGGAGGACATCCTGATTGGAGAGAGCGTAGTTGCGCCAATTTATTTCTACACCCAGCCTTACCAGATATCGGATGATCTTAAGGGTTGGTACTATACTCCTTTGGGATATACATTCTTCAGCTATTGCTATAAATAGCTGAAAACATAAATTAGTCTTCTGTTAATCAAGGGGCGGGAAATCCGCCCCTTTTCGTATTAGCAAATGTTAGTTGCATAGTACGCAACCGCATTTCTCATATTCATTGACAGGCTTATTATCACCTCTTAGAATGGCATTAAGCGATCAGTTTTTTCAGAATAATTTGTTATCTTTTAAAATCGGCACACATTTCTAACTGAATGGGTTTTTGTACGCTGATCAAGAAACGTAGTTGCGCTATACGCAACAAAAGATAGGAGTTGAGAAGATGAAGCTTACTGGCGGCGAGATCATTTTAAAATATCTGGAAAAGGAAAAGGTCCCATATATTTTAGGAATACCGGGCCATGGCTGCTTAGGTATTTTTGATGCGATCAAAAAATCCCATGAAAACGGAGGGATTAAATATATACAGGTCAAGCACGAACAGGCGGCGGTACATATTGCAGACGGATATTACCGGGTTTCCGGAAAACCGCTGGCTGTTTTTACATCTATAGGGCCCGGGGCGTTGAATACCGCAATAGGTATGGGGACCGCTTATGTGGATTCCTCGGCGGTGCTTCTTCTGACAGGAGATACCCATGTACATATGAAGGGCGTAGGCGTACTTCAGGAGATCGAGAGGTTTCAGGATTCCAACCTTATAAGAGCTCTTGAGCCTTTGTCGAAGAGAAGCTGGAGAGTCGAATCGGTAGCCCAGCTTCCGAGAATAATGAAAAGAGCCTTCAATCTGATGCAAAACGGCAGAAGCGGGCCTGTGACCATTTCCGTACCTATGGATGTCCAGTCGGAGGAGCTTGATGTGGCTATATCCGACCAGCCGGAGATACTGTTTGAAAGACCCGCAGGGAATCCGGCTTCGATCACCCGGGCGGTGGATATGATGAAAGGAGCAAAAAAGCCGGTCATTCTGGCCGGGGGTGGAGCATTAAGGTCTGAATGCGCAGAGGAACTAAAGGAGCTTGCTGAGCTTTGGGGAGCTGCGGTGGTTACTACTTTAGCAGGAAAAAGCGCATTCCCGGAGAATCATCCGCTCTACGGCTTACATACGGGGTCAAAAGGCACGCCTGTAGGTATGCAGCTATGCCGCGAAGCCGATGTTATCCTTGCTCTGGGCACCAGATTCGCCGATGAGACTACAAGCTCATATAAGGATGGAAAAAGCTTCTCATTCCCATCCACTAAGCTTATCCATGTCGACATTGACCCCTACGAGTTAGGTAAAAACTATAAATGCGATATAGGCATCTTGGGTGATCTCGCCCTGGTTCTTCAGCAGCTGTCCGCTGAGTATAAAGATAAAGTTTCTGATAAAAAGGATTTTGCCGAAAGGGAATATACTCGCCACATCCTAAACCTAAAGGCCAGGTGGCAGGCATATCTTGAAGAAGTCCGTTCTGCCAAACACGACAAGATAACGATTTCTCAATTAATAGGGGAATTGAACCGATGCCTTCCCGAGGATACCATAATAGCCACGTCATCGGGGAACACTCAGGCCCAGCTTTTCCAGGAGTATTGCTATAATGTCCCGGGTACCAATCTGACAACCGGAGGATTCTCTACAATGGGCTGGTCACTTCCGGCAGCCATAGGAGCAAAGCTGGCGAAGCCCGGTACGCCGGTTGCGGCATTAATGGGGGATGGAGACTTCATGATGATAATGCAGGAGCTTTCGACCTTGGCTCAATATCAAATCCCGGTGGTGGTAATAATGGCCAACAATTGCGGGTGGATGGCTATCAAGGACCTGCAGGCCGACGTACTGGGGGAGGACAGGATCTTCGGAAACGATTGGGAAAGGGAAGGGGAAATATATACTCCTGATTTCCACACCATCGCCGAGTCCTTTGGGATCTATTCCCAAAAGATTTCTCAGCCGGATCAGGTGGCCTCTGCCGTAGAAAGCGCTCTTGACTGTAAAGGGCCGTCTTTTATCGAAGTAGAGGTCTGCAGAGAATATCCCTATTCAGGAGGTAAAGCCTTCGGCTGGTGGGATGTGCCCATACCCGGCTACATAGAAGGACGCAGAGCCGAATATGAAGAAGCTAAAAAATGTGAAGTTATTTGAGGTAGCATATTAACCGGACAATTTACTGAAGCAGAAGCCGCAAGGTATAAAACATCACAGGAAACAGGGAGAGGTGGAATCAATGGGTAAAATCAAAGTTTGCATTGTCGGAGTAGGTCGCATTGCATCGCTCAATGTATTGGGATATAAGGATCATCCTGATGCGGAAATCTATGCGGTATGCAGCAGAAGCAGCGAAAAAGGACGAGAAGCAGCAGAAAATTGGGGCGCAAAAAAAGTATACACCAATTACGACGAGATGCTTAAGGATCCCGAAATCGACATGATCGAGTTATTGGTCCCCCATAACCTCCACTGTGAAATGACGGTAAAGGCCTGCAAAGCAGGAAAACATGTTTCCGTTCAAAAGCCCATGGCGATGAACCTTGAAGAGGCGGATCTGATGATTAAGGCGGCAAAGGACGCAGAAGTCGTATTGAAGATCTATGAGAATTTCATATTCTATCCCCCCTATGTCAAGGCAAAGCAGCTGATCGACGAAGGCGCCATCGGTGAACCGATCACAATGAGATACAAGATGAATGCCGGTAAGCAAACCCTCGGATGGGACGTTGACCTGGAGACCTGGAAATGGCGCATGGAAGAAGATGTCTGCGGCGGCGGACCTTTAGTGTTTGACGACGGCTATCATAAGTTCTCAATAGCTAAATATTTGATGGGAGATGTAGAAAAGGTCACTGCCTGGATCGACAGGACGGATGTGATTCCGGGAGTTTTCTATGAGGATGCGCCGGCTATGGTCATGTGGAAGTACAAAAATGCTAAGAAATACGGGTTTATGGATATTACATATTCTGAAGATCTGTTCATTGACACGGATTATTATTCCTGCGATGAAAGAGTAGAAGTGACCGGTTCAAAAGGAATACTTTGGGTTACCAGATGCACCGGAAAAATGCTTCAGATCCCGTCTCTTTTGGTTTACCGCGATGGCGGTTTAACGACTTATGAGGGGATGAGAGATGATTGGGCCGACTCCTTCATAGATTCCACACGTCATTTCATCGATGTGCTCAAAAACGGCGGCGAACCGAAGCTTACCGGAGAAGAGGGCCGTGAGGTGCTGAGATTTGCATTGGCGGCGATCAAATCTTCAAAAGAAAAAAGAGAGGTATATCTTGACGAGTTGAAATAGGATAAGGAGGTCGGGCTCCGAGAAAAACGGATTACCGGCGGCAGGAGATTTTAGATGGAAAGCAATGTAGATTTTGAAAGGCTGGAAAGATTCGCAGCCGATATAAGGATCGAGACTATAAAGATGTTTGCCGATGCGGGATATGGGCATATCGGGGGAGCTATGTCGATCGCCGATGTGCTTGCAGTGCTGTATGGCCATGTTATGGATATCGACCCTAAAAACCCCCTATGGGAAAAGCGTGACAGGCTGGTCCTGTCAAAAGGTCACAGCGGGCCCGCACTCTATTCTGCCCTTGCGCTCAAAGGTTATTTCCCCATGGAGGAATTGAAAACTTTAAATAAAGGGGGGACCAACCTTCCCAGCCATTGCGACAGGCAGAAGACTCCAGGCATCGATATGACCACCGGCTCGCTGGGCCAGGGTGTTTCCACAGCCATGGGGATCGCCATGGGGATAAGGATGAGAGGGCAGAAAAGCTATACCTATTTGATAATAGGCGACGGGGAGTTGCAGGAAGGACAAGTCTGGGAGGGCGCCCAATTTGCGGCCCATCAAAAGCTTGACCGTCTGATCGCCTTTATTGATTACAACAAGAAGCAGCTGGACGGAAAGGTCAAGGATATATGCGATCCTTTGGATATACCAAAGAAGTTTGAGAGCTTTGGATGGAATGCTCAGATCATCAAAGGCTATGACGTCAGAGAAATTTATAATGCGATTGCCGCTGCCAAAAATGAAACTGGAAAGCCATCGGTGATCGTATTGGACACTATTAAAGGGAAGGGCTGCAGTTTTGCGGAAAAAGCAGATTTCAACCATTATATGATTATAACCGGTGAAATGGCAGAAGAAGCTATAAAAGATATCGAAAGCAGATTTGAGAATTAATAGAGGAGATAACCATGTTCAGCCTTGCAAAAGACCATGTAGAAGAAAAGGAGGCTATGCGCGACGTATATTGCGATGCCCTGATCCTGGAGGCGGAAAAAAACCCGGACATCGTTTCTGTGGATGCGGATGTTATGAATTCTTTAGGAACCTTGAGGTTCCATAAAGCCTATCCCCGGCGGGGAGTAAACTGCGGCATCCAGGAGGCTAATGCCATAGGTATCAGCTCGGGTTTGTCCGTCACCGGGTATATCCCGTTCTTCCATACCTTCAGTGTTTTTGCCACAAGGAGGGTTTATGACCAGGTGTTTCTGTCCTGTGCTTATTCCGGTGCGAATGTGAAGATCATCGGCGGTGATGCAGGCGTCACTACGGCGGTGAACGGCGGGACCCATATGCCCTTTGAGGACATGGGTATCATGCGGAACATCCCGGGGATGACGGTTTTGGAACCTACCGATTCTGAGATGCTTAGAAGCATTATCCCCCAGATGGCAAACAAACACGGAAACTTCTTCATGAGGATGTGCCGGAGAAACATGGTGAAGATCTATGAAGAAGGATCCGAATTTAAGATTGGGAAGGCGGCAGTCCTGAAAGACGGCGAGGATGTAACAATTATAGCCAACGGGATCATGGTCTATGAGGCATTGAAAGCCGGCGACTTGTTAAAAGAAAAAGGAATATCGGCAAGGATAGTGGATATGTTCACACTAAAACCCATCGACCTTTTCTGCGTAATAGAAAGTGCTAAAAAAACCGGGGCCGTGGTCACGGCGGAAAATCACAACATCATTAACGGGCTTGGTTCCGCTGTGGCGGAAGTGCTTTGTGAAAACTTCCCCGTTCCCCTGGAAAGAGTGGGGGTGCAGGATAAATTCGGCGAAGTGGGAAGCCAGGACTACCTAATGGACCGGTTTGGTCTCAGGGCCGAGGAAATATGCAAGAAGGCTGTAAGGGTAATAGAAAGAAAAGCTCCTGCAGCTGTATAAGAGAGGATTGAAGAAAGAGAGGCATAAAATGAAAATCGCAGTAATAAACGAAGTAAGCGCATCCCATAGAAATGCGGACATACTGGCGGCGTTAGACGGGTTTGGCCATACCGTTTACAATCCGGGGATGAAGCACCCTGAGCAGAAACCGGAGCTCACCTATATCCATACAGGCCTGATGGCGGCAGTTTTACTTAATTCCGGGGCAGTGGACTTAGTGGTGGGAGGCTGCGGAACAGGACAGGGGTTTTTAAACTCCGCCATGCAGTATCCGGGAGTGTTTTGCGGACTTATTTGCGATCCGCTGGATGCCTGGCTTTTTACTCAGATAAACGGCGGAAACTGCATATCTTTGCCGCTGAATAAAGGATACGGATGGGCGGCTGATGTAAACCTGAAATTTATATTTGAAAAGCTGTTTTCCTGTAAAGCAGGGGCGGGATATCCGGAAAGCAGGAAGGAAAGCCAGAAACAGAGCAGATCGATATTAAAAAGCCTGTCGGTACAGACCCATAAAAGCATGGAGGATATTTTAAGATCCATGGATAAAGAGATACTGTCCCGACTGGCGCAATGCGAAAGGTTTAATGAATTGCTCTATTCGACAGACGAAGTAGCAATTTTGAAGTATTTCGAGTAAACATGGTATTCAACAAGCCCATAGCTGTATGTGAAATTAAAGGAGTTTAAGATGATACAATCACTTGACCGCGGACTTGAAATCCTTTTTATCCTTTCAGAGCACAAAAGTAAAGGTGTGACTGAACTTGCCAACGACCTCCAGGTGAACAAGAGCACAGTATTCCGGCTGCTTGAGACCATGGAAAAACGCGGCCTGATCCAGCAGGATGAAAGAACGGCAAAATACCGGCTGGGAATCGGAGTGCTGCAGATCAGCGACGGCCTTGTCAGGAACCTGGACATCATCAGCCTTTCAAGACCAATTATGAAACAGCTGATGGACAGCACAAAAGAAAGCGTCCACCTTTGCACCTTTTCCAGCGACAAGGTCTATGTAGTGGATCAGGTCAAGAGCAACTACGCTATGAAGGTTTCCGCCGCCATTGGACAGGATGAGCCGATACACTGCTCATCGGTAGGCAAGTGCATATTAGCCTATCTGCCGGAAGAGAGGATAGAAAGAATTCTAAATGAAACGGAGTTTATTCCGTATACCAAGAAAACGAAAACAACAAAAGAGGCTATCCAAAAAGAGTTGGCGGAAATACGGGCCGGCGGGTATGCAATAGATGATGAAGAGCTCAGTGAAGGCGTCCGCTGCCTTGCAGCCCCCATTTATAATCACAGGGGAGAGGTAAAAAACTGCATAGGCATCTCCGGACCGTCCCTTCGGATCTGCCTGGATAACATCGATTTTTATATCGATAAAATAAAAGCTGCCGCAGACAGCATTTCCTACAGTATCGGGTATCGCAACTCCAGGTAAGGAGCGGAAAGGAGCAAATATTATGAGAAAAGCGTTTATTTGTCCCACGAAATATGTGCAGGGTGAAGATGAGCTGCTGAACTTGGGTTATTTTGTCAGGACTTTCGGAGAGTCCGCACTTCTGATCGCCCACAAAGATGATGTGGCAAGGGTCAGGGAAAAGCTTGATGCTACGGCGGAGAAATTTGATATTGAGTTTGTAGAAAGCAATTTTGTCGGAGAATGCTCCCGCCAAGAGATTGAAAGGCTGAAAAAGGTTGCAGCGGAGAATAAATGTAACTGTACCATCGGCCTTGGAGGGGGAAAG
>JAKJCD010000061.1 GCA_022706625.1 Bacillota bacterium
CCAAAAGGGTATACAAGTTACTATAATATGGTATAATAACTGCATATCTGAACGGCGACGGGCATCATATATATATCATGTCTTAATGCCGATTTTAAGAAAGGAGAAAAAAGATATGGTAAAGAAGCTCTTATCTGTGTGGCTTTCTGTGACCATTATTCTTTCTTCATCCATTACTATTTTCGCAGATGAGAACGTAGAAGGACAATTCCTAAACAGAAATATAAGCATCAATGGTAACAGACTGGGAAATTATTTTTTAGAGGATCCGTTTTTTCTATATGAGGGTCTCGCATATGTTCCTCTGACAGAGGAGACAGGCGAGATTATGGGATTTTCGGCAGTAATGGATTGGGAAAGCCGCATATTGAAAGTTCTGAAGAAAGAGCCTGTAAGGACCGGTTTGAAGGAAAAGATTTTAAAGAGCAACCTTGAAAACCTTCCGGCGGTGATCCTGAAAGATGTTACTGTCCTTGTAATGGCAGAAGAAGAAAAAGATATCAGCGTCGATTTGGTGATTCAGGGCGCTGCTCTGACTGCAGCGGACACTGAAGGAGGCGCCCAGCTTGATAAGCTTAAAGAAGAGATCGAGACTGAATTTATTAACCTGCCTGAGCTAAAAGTAGATAAACTCGATATCGATGAATACCCCTTGCTTCATGCGGGAGATACGCTTTACCTCCCGGTCCGTGCTTTTACCGGGGAGAGCTGCTTTCAGTGGAATGCTTTTTTTGACAATTACTCCGGACTGTATGTGAGTACGGAAGCGGGAGCAGACTCTAAAGCATCCTTTGATAAGAGAGAATCGGATTACAACAGAGGGCTTGTAAACTACATTCTTTCAAAGAATAAAAACCTGTCACCGGGCTGGGCCGCCATGCTGGTATTCTTGTTTAAACATGAGGCAGAGGTTTATGGTGTCGATGAAGTGCTGCTGATGGCAATGGCCTGCAAGGAAAGCACCTTCCGCTCCGATGCGGTTGGAAAGGGATCGGGTCCCGTGGGGATTTTGCAGATTATGCCCAAAACCGCCGAAAGGTACGGTATAAAAAGAAGTCAGCTTTTCGATCCCCATGTCAACATTGAGTTCGGGACCAAATATATAAAGGATAAGCTGGATCAGTACGGAAACAATAAAACTATTGCGCTTTCTGCATACAACCAAGGAGGCATGGCAATCAGCAGAGGCACTTACAACACACGGTATGCCGTAAAAATCACCGGAGCCGAAAGCTCTATAAACCAATACCTTGTAAATAACGGGTACGGAACAGGGAATTAAATAAAAAAGCTGCAGGCAGATCCTGCAGCTTTTGCGTCGTGTCTTAGTAAGCTTTTTGGATAAACTCGATAAAGCAATCCATATCTTCCTGAGCGGAAAACATTGCCCTTGCGCCAGTTTTGCCGCCTCCCCCTTTGCCGCGCCATACTGCGGCATTATCCTTCACTATCTTGCCGCAGTCAGGTGTGCCGTCGGAAATCAGGATCATGGTGTTTTCCTTTAAAGAGATAAGGACAGCGAGCTTGCCCGACAGCTCCGGCAGAAGCTTGCCAAGTGCAAGCAGGTCTTCCGCCTTCAGAAGTTCAAATCTTTTTACATAGGTGCTGCCGGATGCGGACATCTCCTTACCGATTTCACTGGATTTTTCAGCAAGATATGCCTGCTTCAAGTCATAGAACTCCTGTCTCGTCTCGCTGTTTTTCTGTTCACGTTTATCGATCCTGTCTATAAGGGTATCGGGTTCCGATGAGTAACGTACACAGAGTCCATTAACAAGACCTGCTACGGCACGGCAGTTTTCCAACGCTTTGGCTCCGGCATCGAAGGTGATGCGGGCCATCCCTTTGTAATTGTCCCAACGGTACAATTTGATAAGACCGACTTCGCCGGTCCTTCGAGGATGGGTACCACAGCAGGCAACACAACCGGCAGCATTGCTTTCATCTCCAACGCAGACCAAAACGATGTCCTTTTCAATGGCCAGAGCTTTTCTCATGGGCAAGCCCTCGGCTTCTTCTTTGCGTTCAAAATACCGTGTGCTTACAGGCAGGTCATCCCATACCATGCGATTTGATTCCCATTCGGCTTTGAAAAACATCTCATCGGTCATTTGACGAAATTCGGGTTTTTCTTCAAAGCTGATATCGATGGTCATATAATCCTCTCCCATGTGGAAGCCTCTGTTGACTCCCCCGTAAAGCTCGTAAAAAACCGCAGAAAGAATATGCTCCCCGCAGTGCCTTTGCATATTGCAAAACCGCCTGTCCCAATCAAGCTCACAGAGAACCGAAGCCCCGGCTATTTTCTCCCGGGATAGCAAAGCAGGCACAGGAGCAACTTGGCTGTCGGTTCTAAACTGATGGTAAATGATCCCGTCTTTCTCAAAAACATATTTCAATTCAAGCTTCCCGAATTCACCTGTAATACAGCCGAGATCCGACGGCTGACCTCCGCCTTCGGGGAAAAAGATTGTTCTGTCCAGGACCAATGCGGCGATCTCGCCGGTAACGACGGAAGTAATCCTGCTGTTGCAGTATCTGATATAGGGATCCTGCTGAAATAACCGTATTGTTTTATCCATGCCTGGCACCTCTTAGGGGGGGATTTCTTCTTTGTCGCTTAAGTATAGCACGGATATCCGAACTGGTGTATAATGAAATAAAGTCGATATTAGTTTGCTGTATTTTTAGATAAAATCATACAAACTTGTCCTATTGCATAAAATGTGTCGAGATTAAACCGATGCATTTTAGGAGGGCAAGCCTATGGTAAACCGGAGGAGATGGTTATTTGGTACAGTCATCTCTCTGCTGACAATTACAGCGGCAATACTGATCATACCCATTCAAACGGAGATATCTGCGCTCAGGGCGCTGGCGGGCCCGGATGTTCTTTTGCTGGATGCGGGTCACGGCGGAATAGACAGTGGTGCGAAGGGGTCCGCAGGAGTCTGCGAAAAACACATCAACCTGAATATATCCGTATACATACGCCAAATGGCAGAAGCCGACGGTTGGAAGGTAATCATGACCAGGGAAGATGACAGAGGACTTTACCTTAAAAAGGACAGGCAAAGCATTCGCAGTCTGAAGACAGAAGACCTGTTGGAAAGAAAAAGGATCATCGATGAAAAAAGACCCTTGCTCGCGGTGAGCATACATCTGAACAGTTTTAAGCAGAATCCCGGGGTTCGGGGGGCGCAAACCTTTTATCCCGGAAACGGGGATGCGGGCATACAGGAGGAAAGCAGGCGCCTGGCGGAAACCATTCAAAAAAACTTGGTCGAAGGGCTTTCTGACGGTACCGACAGGACCGCTCTGTCAAAAAATGATGTTCTGCTTTTGAAAAAGCCTGTGGTACCAATTGTAATCGTAGAATGCGGGTTTCTCTCAAACCCCGGGGAAGAAGCACTTCTCAATCAGGACACATATCAGCGGAAGGTGGCAAAATGCATATATAACGGGATAATGGAGTATACCGGAAAAGAAAGAAAGCCGCCGCTTCAAATAATAGATAATCGCGGATAGGCACGCATTTAGCAGGTGGGCCCGGGTGATTAATGTAATAAAAAGGAACTAATTACATAAAGCTAAGTTTTGAATAAAAAGCGAACAAACTGTGGATAACTTCTTCCTGTTATTTGAAGATATCTATCTAAGACTTTAAATTCCAAGGTTACTGAGGACAAAAGATATCCACATCCTCCCTTGGATAAGATTGTATACAATTTATTTTTACATGTGGAAAAGTGCCAATAATATTCAAATTTCGACATTGTTATTATGTTGAAATCTGTTCGCAAACAAACAAACATAGGTTGACATAAAACCCGCCGCAGTAATAGATTCAATGAAAGGACAAGTCATGTTAAAGGAAAACATTCTTTACAAAGAGGATCTGCCGGTGAATTGCACAGTCATGAATCTTGATAAGTATCCCATTCATTTTCATAACGATATTGAAATGGTCTTTGTACTTCAAGGCGAGGTCAGACTCAAAAATGGTTATTACAATTATGATATGAAGGAAGGGGATATTTATATATTGAACGACAGGGAGATACATAGCTATTACGGAAACGGAATGCCCAATGTCGTTCTGATACTCCAGCTCAGCCTTCCATATTTCTCCCGTTATTATGAGATACTAAAAAACAATTTCTTTGTAACGGATATGAACGGCGCTCAGGATGAAAGTATAGAAAGACTGCAGGAACTGCTTGCCCGCATTGCCCTTGAGGAACTGTGTCACGAACAAGGTTACGAAAAAAGAATGATTGAGTTGGCCCACAACTTGATTGGGAACCTGATCGGCGATTTCCAATTCTTTTCTATGGAAGACGGAAAATTCGTCAATGAATCCAGCAAGAAGGGCAACAAGGTCCAAGCTGATCGTTTGAATCGGATAGCGGATTACATGTACGATAACTACAACCGGCGTCTTACCTTAACAGAAATAGCCGAAAAGGAGCATTTGAGCATTTATTATCTCTCTCATTTTATCAAAGAGGCTTCAGGGCTGAGTTTTCAGGATCTTCTGAACTTTATTCGTGTCGAGGAGTCGGAAAAGCTGCTTCTCGGGACAGACAGAAAAATAGGAGCGATTTCCGTCGAATCGGGTTTTTCGGCGGTCCGCTACTATATCAAATATTTTATAAAATGGTTTGGCATGCATCCTGTGGATTATCGAAATAAATATACAAATCAAGTGAAGGGAAGGGATTCGGCAGCCAGATTTACGCCCTTGTCGGGCAGAGAGATCGAGGACTTGCTTTGCCTCTACATTGAGGATATTTTTGACGCCGCCCATGGCGACCGGGTTCAGGTGGTGGCTGCGGAATTCGATACCGAAGAGGTCATGTGGAAGAAATATGATCTTAGCACTAATTATATTGCTTTGATCGGACTCGATCACATGAGACCAATATCGGAACTCTTAGATTTCATAGGTGCGCGGGCGGAGGATCTTATGGCGGGGGCTCCGGGTTACTTCATTTTGGAGAGCCGGCCCGGATACAGTATGATTTTCTACAATTTCAGCGATCAACTCCTCGAGGCCTCGGGAAAATATCTGCCTCAGAGTATTGTTGAGGAAGAGATAGCGGGATATGAAAAAGAGACAGAGTTCTTCATTAAATTCATCGGGCTAAGCGGATTTTACCGCATAGCCCGATGCCGGTTTACAAAAGATGCATTACTGTCAGGATACAAGCATGCCTCCTGTGAAAAGAAACCGTTGGAAAACCGCGAAAAACTCATAGCCGACTGGTCTAAATCGCCTGCCTTTTCCGTGGACACCGTTACCGTATTTCATGGGCTGAACATCCAGACAAAACAGTCGGGAAGCTGTGTGGAACTGGTGCTGATAGACCCTGTGACAGGCGATAACAATTAATGTCGAATCGCCTAAGTAAGCATTGTTTTGTGGAGGAAAGGCACCGTATACCCGGGAATGACAGCAAACCAGTACATTTTTTGAGCAAACACATAATTGAATATTCTGACTAAGTATAGTAGGCTAATGGTGCAGGCATAGGCATGCAACCAATCATTTATATTTTATTATCGCAGGAGGTATAAATATGGACATGAGGCTGTTAATTATCGGTACCGGCGGTGTAGGGACATCCGTGGCAAAGATCATCAAAAGAGCGGGAGAAGGCGGCGAATGGGCCCAGAAGGTAGTGCTTTCCGATTACAATTTATCGAGAGCGGAGCGGGTGGCAAAGGATATCGCAGATCCTCGCTTTGTCCCTGAGAAGATCGATGCACGAGATGCCGACAGCATTAAAAAAGTTGTCAAAAAACATGGTGTTACTTGGATCCTCAACACGGTAGAGCCTGATTTCAACGAAAATATCTTTGATACCTGCTATGAGCTCGGGATAGGTTATATGGACTGCGCAATGACGCTTAGCAAGAGGCATCCCGAAAAGCCGTTTGAGCTGGCGCACATCAAATTAGGCGACTATCAGTTCGAGAGACACGATGTATGGAAGAAGAAGGGGATCATGGCCCTGGTCGGCTCCGGAGTTGAGCCCGGAATGGCCGATGTATTTGCAAAATATGCACAGAAGCATCTCTTTGACGAGATCGATGAGATCAACGTAAGAGACGGCGACAACTATGATATTCCCGGATATGAAGGCGTCGCCTTCGGATTCTCCGTCTGGACAACCATTGAAGAATGCCTGAACCCGCCTTTGGTATGGGAAAAGGGCAAAGGCTGGTTTGCCACAGAGAACTTCTCGGAGCCTGAGATCTTCAGCTTCCCCGGAGGTATCGGAGATATCGAAGTTATAAACGTAGAGCATGAGGAAGTAATGCTGGTACCCAGAGTGATCGATTGCAACAGGGTCACCTTTAAGTACGGCGTCCCCCGCGAGATGAGACAACTGCTCCTGAACCTGCAGGAAGTCGGTATGGCTGAAGCAGTAAAGAAGATCAAGGTCGGAGATTCGGAAATTGCTCCCAGAGACTTCCTGGTCAAGGTCGTGCCCGATCCTCAGGAAGTATCGAAGAACATGATCGGAAAAGGCTGCGCAGGGACCTGGGTCACCGGAAAGAAAGACGGAAAGACCAGATCTGTTTATCTCTATCAGATTGCTGACAATCAGGAATGCCTCGCAAAATACGGCACAAACTCGGTTGTTGCTCAAACCGGTGTGAGCCCGACTATCATGCTGGAGCTGATAGCAAAGGATATTTGGCATCTTGAAGGCGTCCACGGCCCCGAATCCTTCGACCCGGATCCTTATATCGAGAGGCTTGCCAAGTATGAATTCCCGGCGGGCATGGAGGAAAAAGATTCCGAATATGCAGAGACGCTGCATCAGAAAGCGTTGCTTGCCGCAAGTAAGTAGAAAAAATTAATATAAGTATAAGCCTGCCGCAGGGGTTGCCTGCGGCAGGTATCTTTGTGCACCTTATTATTTGATTTGCCTGGTTTTGGTTGACCCGGTATCGCTTTCACTTTATATGGGTTATGGGTTTATTATTTTAGCCCGGCACAGAAGTCCTTAACGGCCTTTATTGTTCTGTCTATTTCGTCTTCCGTGTTGTATGGCGCAAGCCCTATCCGTACTAATCCTCCCTGACCGGTCAATTTCAACACCTCATTTACGATATGGATGGCATAAAAGTCCCCGTCCCAGACGAATAGCCCCCTCTCTGCCAAGAACCTGGCTGCATCGTTGGAATTGGCGCCCTTTACGGTAAAGGACACAGTAGAAGTTTTAGGCACATCTTTGGGAGGACTGTAAACCTTTACGCCCTCTATAGCAGCAAGCTCGCTTCTCAGTTTCTCAGCCAAAGGCTCTTCATAGGCTTCGATAGCCTTGATTCCTGCTACCACCAGTCTGCGCCGACCGCTCAGCCCCGAAAGCTCCTTCTCGAAAAATTGTTCGTGTTCTTTTCCGATGCCGGCGATGAATTCTACTGCCGCCGCCGCACCTGCGGCCAGTTCCATAGCAGGTGTCCCTGTTTCGAATTTCCAGGGCATATCCGTATTGTCATCGGCTATGACTCGTACCGTCTTTATTTTCTCTCCGGTTTCTGCCTTGGCGTAAAGCACGCCCAGGTGAGGTCCGAAAAACTTATATGCCGAGCAGATCAGAAAATCCGTATCGATATCTTTGACATCTATGGATCTGTGGAGAGCATAATGGACGGCATCCACCACGGTGACAGCCCCGGCTTCATGGGCCATACGGATGATGGTCTTTACATCGCTTATAGTGCCTGTCGCATTGGAAGCCCAGTTGACAGCCACGACTTTGGTCCTGTCTGAAAGCTTGGATTTGTAATCTTCAAGGTCCAGGACATAGGTGTCAGGGTCAAGCCGGATATTTTTTATCTTGATCCCGAAGTCTTCCAGCGTCCTCCAGGGGGATCGGTTTCCTTCGTGATCGATCTCGGTGATTATGATCTCGTCCCCCGGTTTCAATATGCTCCTCAGAAGTCCGAAGGCCAGCAGGAAGTTGTTGGTGGAGGAACTTGCGCCGAAGGCCACTTCACGAGCTTCGCAGTTCAGAAAATCTGCAAGGGCTTCCTTAGCTGCCCAGTAAGATGCGTCGCTTTGGACCGAGGTGATAAATACACCATGAGAGTTGGCATTGTGATAGTAGAGGTACTCGTTGATTTTCTCCACCACCGATCTTGGAACTTGTGTGCCGCCCGGTCCGTCTAAAAAAGCGGCGGGATATCCGTTTACTGTTTTCGAAAGAGCGGGAAATTGCTCTCTGACATAATCCAGATTAAATTTAAAGTCTTGCATTTTGCTCCTCCTTGTTTTTATAGTTTTTTATAGCTTCTCCCTCAGTTTATCATCGGTATTCAGTAAATTCAAATCCTATTTAAGCCAGATTTAATTGGGTCTTATCTGTTGTCAGCAAGTCGAAGAGCTCCCTGCTGATCCGCTTGGTGGGCGCACCGGATAGGTTTGAACAGACAGTGACGGATGCCGAGAGCTCCGGGCAAATCCAGAAACTTGCGCGAAAGCCGTCGTCGGTTCCTTCGTGACCGTATAGCAGAAAGCCGTTCTGCTCCCGTCTGAACCATGAAAGGCAGATCTTTTCACCGTTGTTGGGAACGGTGGAATGCTCGGTAAAGGCTTCCAGCAGAGTCGGAGGTTCCAGTATTTTTTGTGCAAGAACAGCCTTCGCCCACAGAGACATGTCCTTCAGGTTGGAGGTGAGGGTGGAACTGGGGCTGTGGGCTCTGTTGTATGGGAAGTGTTTCACTATGGCAAAGTGGTTTTCTTCAGTTTTCACATGGGGCGAACATACATCGTTCATATCCCGCCGGAAAGTGAGAAGGTCGGAATTTATCATCCCAAGGGGAGCAAGGATATTCTCCGATACAAAATCTTCAAAACTTTTCCCCGATACGGCGGAGATGACGGCACCCAAAATTTCATACCCAATATCGCTGTACGAAAACTTACCCTGGCCGGGGTCCCATAAAAGGCGGCTGTTAACGACTTCCGGCGATAATACATATCGCAGCAGAGCGCCTTCATCGGTTTCAGGGTCGTCCCAATGGTAATCCTTAACATTTGGCATGCCCGATGTGTGGGAAAGGAGATGTCGAAGAGTGATGCTTAGATATCTTTTGTCTGCCATGCGGAATTGGGGTAAATATGTGATAAGCTTGTCATCTAAATCTAAAAGGCCTTTTTCTCTAAGCTTAAGTACAGCAGTGCCGACAAACAGTTTGGTAACGGAAGCCATATGAAAGACATGTTCTGTTTTCAATGGGATTTTATCGTGAGCATCTTTCCATCCCAATGCAGAGAAATAATCATCTTCCATTATACCGACGTGGACGGCAAGCCCGGGCAGGTCATAATAATACAATGCTTTTTCAAGATAGGAATCCAATTTCGCATTGACCGTTAAATTGATGTTGTTTGACATGGGAATACTCCTTATACTATATTTATGACAATTATACTATAACAACCTGCAAACAAATAATTGTTTTTAAAGCACAAGACGGCGGAAGCCGGGGAATATAACAGCAGGAGGAGATCATGCAGTACAGAGAATTTGCCCCGACGGGAGAAAAGGTATCACTTTTAGGTTTTGGAACCATGCGCCTGCCGGTGCTGGAAAAGGATGAAACGCACATTGATGAAGCAGAGGCGATCCGCATGATTCGTTATGCGGTCGATATGGGTGTAAATTACGTGGATACGGCCTTTATGTATCATGAAGGAAAAAGCGAGGGAGTCTTAGGGAAGGCTCTAAAAGACGGATACAGGGAAAAAGTGCTCCTTGCCGATAAGATGCCATTATGGATGGCTAAAAGAGCCGGAGGGATAGAAGCTTTGTTTTTAGAGCAATTTCGTCGCCTGGATGTAGATTACATCGACTTTTATTTAGTACACAATCTTACCAGGAGCTTCTGGAAAAAAGCCAAAGATGATAATTTGATGCCTTTTCTAGAGAGGATGAAAGAGGAAGGACGCATAGGGAAAATAGGTTTCTCCTTCCATGACGGTTTTGAAGCCTTTAAGCATATAGTTGATGACTACCCTTGGGAATTCTGCCAAATCCAGCTCAATTACATG
>JAKJCD010000062.1 GCA_022706625.1 Bacillota bacterium
ATCCGTATATTCGTAGTCCATATCCGGATGGGAAGCGTCAGGATATCCGTAGGCGAGGAATTTCAGTGAATTGCCCTCTAAAACAGTGTCGCCATTGGAAAGGCCTTCTCCCGATACCCAGGCCATCTCGCCTTCAGAAAGTTTATAACCCGTGCGGATGACCGCCAGATAGAAATCATCACTTTCAGGTATGCTGACCTTCACGCTCCTTACCTGGCTGAAGACGGCGCTCAGGGTAATATCGCCGGTCAGCGTGTAAAAGTCCGTATCGATTTTTTCTCCGTTTACGGTAAAGCCGTCAAGGATCCATCCGGCATCCGCCTTTGCGGTAAAGCTCACGGTCTGCCCGAAAGCTGCGGTCTGTCTGTCCGCGGCAACAGTCCCGCCGGTTTCCGGATCCTGTATTTTAACCAAGCATGCGGCTGTTCCCGTTTGCACCTGATACCACAAAACAGGGAAGCCGTTGTTGATCCCCTTAGTATCCGGCACAAAAACCGTGCCGTTGGCGTTCAACCTATCGACAAAGCCTTCGTTCTTCATTTCATTTTCAGACAGTTTGGAAACGCTGACAGATACCTTGGCGCTCGCCCCTTTATAATAGCCGCCGCTAAGCAGGTCATCGTCACTTCCCGTAAGGTAAAAACTGTTTCCCACCGTATAGCTTCCCGAATCATGGCCGCCTATTCCCCTGCCCATCTTCACTCCATTGGAATTGATGCGTCCTGTGCTGTAACAGTTATAAATATCCATACCGCCGTTTGACCCGCAGATTCCGCCCGCCGGGCAGGCATAGGTCGTGCTTACGCTTCCGGCGTTATAGCAGTTTCGGATTACCCCTTTTCCCCAACCGCTGCCGCAGACTCCTGCTACTCCTTTGGAATCTGTATTCTTCACATCTGCATAGTTGGCACAGTTTTCGATGATGACGCCGCTGTTTGTCGCACCGACCCTCCCAATGACGCCGCCCACCATCCTGCGCCCGTAAATATAGCCTTTTCCCACGACCACATTGCGGACCGCCGGCTTCCACCCGTCATTAAATGTGCCTGTGATATTCTTATCCAGATCGGAATCGCCCCCTAAATATCCGATAAGCCCGATTGCCATGCTGTACGGGAAGCCTTTGTCCGCATAGCGGTTGCAGTAAATATTCTTGACTGTGTGGCCCTGGCCGTCAAAAACACCGTTGAAGCGTGTGTCAAGGACGATGCAGTCTCCTTTGACCTCGCCCGGTTTCATGGGAAACTTTCCGCCTATGGGAGTCCAGTTTGGCCCAGACCATACTCCGGTTGACTGGTTGTAAACACCGCCCATATCCAGATCGGCCGTCAGGCGAACCGTTTTATAGGCAAAATCATTGCTGCTTACATACACAGAGTCGCTGACATTGCCGCCGCCGGCGCCGACCAGCATGACATTATCATGCTTAACGGCTTTGAGATAAGAAGTATTGCCGATGATCTTAGGGCAGCCCGGATCCGTCATACCGTTGACCAGTGCCGCAAGGCCCGCCAGCTGTGCCGGTGTGCTGATATCATAGACTGACACACTCGGGTCATACCAGCTTATATCGACGGCGCCGTCCCATGGCGCTGCTTTTTCGGCTGCCGCAGCGGGATTTATGCCGTTAAATGATAAGACCATCGATACTATTATGAAAACAGTGATAAATCGTTTTAACATATTCATTCCTCCTTGACGTCAACGATATAATATCTGCCCTCGTTGCTGTCGAAATAAACCGTTCCCAGCTTCTGCAGGTCGCCGCCCATAAGCTCCCCGACTTCGCTTTCCGTTTTGCTGATATCCTTTTCATCGAAGACAAGGGCTTCTTCCTTTATAATATCCGGACTGCGCTGGGCTCCGGCGGTGCTTATGTCTATGTTCCAGTTCGCAACGAGAGCCAGCATGAAGCCGACGCTTAAAATCAGCATTGCATCGGCAATATTGGCGATGTATTCCAGAGGATTTACTTCGGACTCCTGAGCATGGGATCGCCAGTGACGATCATTAAACCGCTTCACAATAACACCTCCCTTCCAGATTTTCCTGCTCTGCTTCAAGAATGGATTGAGCCAGCACCTCAAGGATGGACATATATTCTCTGTACCACGAGCGACGGATCGTTGAGACGACAGAAGCGACAACCGCCACGGAAAGCCCGGCAATCGTTGTGTCAAACGCAGTCAGAAGGGATGTGGACAAGGTGTGTGTGTCACCCTGTCCAAGGGCGATGATTCCCGGCCCCAGGGGGATAAGCGTGCCAAGCAGTCCAAGCATGGGGCCAAGGCGCGCCATCAATTCCGAAATCTTGACGATTTTGTCATATCTTGATTGTTCATATTCCACAAGGCGGACTGCCAGGGCCTCCCTGACGACCGGGGTAAAATTCGGGTGACGGGTCAGTTCCATCAAAACCTCTTTCTGCCGCTTCAGCAATCCGCTTTCGCTGATGCATTCAACCGTCGACGCATCACCGCCGTGAAGCTTGTCAAGAAGTTGGGGAAGCTTGATTTTCAGGTGGCGGCGTTCTGTCAAAAGCTCTGCGGCCAGCCAGCCTAAAAGCGCAACAGCACAAAGCACCAAAACGATCAGGATCAAGATGACCGGTTTTTGAAGCATACCGGCATATACCCTGAGAAGATCGCCGATGGTGAATGTTGTTTGCGTAGCAGTATCTGTCATTTCCGTTTCCTCTTCTTTCAATTACTTATTCCCAATTTAAAACGAACCAGGCCGAACATAAATCCAATAGCAAAGACGGTTACAAAAGTGCCTCCAAGCACCGGAAACAGCTTCAGCTTTTCCTTGGCAAGCAGGACAAGCTGTTCCGCATCCCGGCTCATCCCGATATTGCTTGTCTGAGACTGTTTGCTAACATGCTTATCCGGAGCAGCTGCATTTTCCAGAACCCGCTGAACCCATTGGGCGTATTCCTTCCGGGACATCAGTGAGGAGGAAAGCTCATATATCACTTCTTTTTTCATGGCAGAGGCTCCTCTGTTAATTTCCTGCACGGGTTGCTGTTCGGTTACCCCCTCAGGGGCAGTGATGCCGGCAGGCATGCTTTGATTCCCCGGATTCTCTCCGCCGCCCTCTGATCCGCTACCGGAGACCTTGACCGTAACGGACATGGATGTGTTTCCAAATGTGGCAGTAATCACTGCAGCTCCCGTTTTTTTTGCGGAAAGCCTGCCTTCGGCATCTACCTCCGCCACCGATTCGTCACTGGAAGACCATTGAATGTGCTGTGCTACATATTGATCAAGTAAAGCATCCTCTGCCGCCACATTGACATTCACTCTGAAACCGCTCCCGACCTTCATATCGATATTGCTCTGGTCTGAGCTGAATACAGGAGTTCCTGAAAAGGTTACCAGGATTTTATATACATATTTTGCTGCAGAGCTGGTGTTCGCCTCCTTTGGATCAGCCTGTCCGAAAAACAGATGGAACCTGCTGTTGGGGCTGAACATGGTCTTGTCGTAGTATTTCTCAAATTCCTTTCCGACAGCATCCCATTCCGTATAATCCTCAAGGGCAAGCATGGATTCTACCCTTATCGCTCCGTCCCGGATATTGTTTCCGTTCCATGGATACAATTCTCCGGTCTCTTCGTTGGCTGCAAGATTGGAAAAATAATATCTCGGCATATCAAGCAGTGAATATTTTGTAAAAGAGCGATAAGCTCCGACAGTCTGATCCTTTGTAAAGAAGTCGAGCTTTGAAATAGAACTCAGATCGATCCCCCCATGCTCCAGCAGATCCCGCACTGTAAAGCCGCGAGCCGCGGCCAGATAGGTGCGGCTGCCGTTATAATAGCTGTAAACAACGACTTTTGTATCCAGGGCCCCTCCATAATTATCATCAAGCTCCGACCAATGATATGTTGCCTTTTCAACATATTCGTCATCCTCCCAGCCAAAGTACCCTACGTAAACGCTGATCGTATCTGTCACGCTATCCGCAAAAACACTTAAAGCAAGCCCCGCATTCAGCAGGAGAAGCAAAACGCTCACAGTCATCATGCGAATATAGCGGTTCATTTTCATTCTTCGATATCCTTTCCTGCCCGTTTTATGGTGGAGTTGGCCAGCATTGCGGCAGCCTCTTCATCTGTGAGGTTATAGTTCCAGAAGAGGAGGTAGAATTCTTTCGCCTTTTCTTTCATGTCATAATCATAAATATCCGGATATGCCAGGTTTCCAAGCCACCAGATTCCCAATATCATGTTGAGGGAGGGCGGGTTGGACATCCAGTTGTACGGAAGTCCAGGAATCTCATAAAAAGCGTCATTCTTGATGGCAGACAGCCTTGACCATGCCTGATCGGATGCCGCAGAGGAATAAACACTTCCCGTTGTAAATAAAATCATGTCGGGGTCAAACCGATACAACTGCTCCATGCCTATGGTATTACCCCCTCCTTTGTTGCTGACCTCATTGACTACAACAGCATTTTTAACACCAACGAGATCCAATACCTGAGACTGGATAGAACCTTGGGCATTGGTGTTCAATCCGGAAGTGCCCGTCGTATACATGGCCGAAATACGATCCTCTTCATATATTTTTGCGGCATTTGCTCTTGCCATGGTAATTGTTTCATCTATAAATGCGGCGATTTTTTCTCCCCGTTCACCCTTTCCTGACAGAATAATTCCGAGGGCCCGGTATGCATCAGCTATATGATCCAAATCAGCCCGGATGAAAATCGTCGGTATCCGGGTCTGCTTCTGAAGCGCATCCATATCCTTATCAATCCCGTCCTTGGGATCGCCCAAATCAATAATCACCTGCGGTCCGGCGCTCAATAATGCCTCAAGATTAATCGTGCTTTTACTTCCGTACAATTGCCCTGTAGTTGGCAGTTTAATAAGCTCCTCCGGCAAATACCGATACTGGCTGCTTGAAGGCGAACCGCTGACTGAAACTAAGTATTCCGGTGCAATCGTTGACAGGATCATTGTTGCGACAGCACCGCTGGGTGCGATGCGGGTGATGCTTGCCGGCAGCTTCACCTGCCGGTTGCAGGAATCAGTGAACACGATCGTGTCGGCATCTTTGCCGGCTGCATCCTCAATGCCGGCTGCGCACCCTGCCAAAAGGCAGAGCAGCAGCAATATCGCTATTGAAGCCGACAAACCATTTCTCTTCATGGCATTCCATTTCCTTTCAGTTTATTTCCAAATGGAAGCGAAACGAAATGATCCGAATCGCCCGCATTTACTTTTGCTACGTAAACATCAATTCCATATAGTGTTGACAGGGTTTCCGCAGTCAGCGCTTTTCCGGGCTCTCCATTGGTCAAAATCTTTCCATCCTTTAAAGCAATGACTTTATTGGCATAGTGGAATGCCTGGTTGGGTTCGTGTGTTGAAAAAATCACGGTATATCCTTTGCGGCCAAGCTCGCTGATTCGTTCCATGGTGCGGAAGCGATTGCCATAATCAAGATTTGCAGTAGGCTCGTCCATCACCAATACTTTTGCATCCTGAATCAGTGCTCTTGCCAGCAGCATAAGCTGCCTTTCCCCCCCGCTGATTTTTACGCATCCGCGGCTGCAAAGATTAGCGATGCCTAAATTGTCAAGTATCTCCATGGCTTTATTGCGATCCTCCTGCCTTGGTCCTTTCAAAACGGGCAAACGGTTTGTCATGCCCATCAGCACGACATCCAGCACCGTATAGTTAAAGACCGGCTCAGTGATCTGGGGGATATACGCAATCTCCCGTGCAGTTTCAGCCCTGCTCAGCTTATCTATGCGCTTTCCTCCGAGCAATATCCGCCCTGACTGCGCCCTTAGAAATCCGAGAATGCATCGAAACAGCGTGCTCTTTCCCACACCGTTGGGACCTAATACTGCAAGGCAATCCCCTGCCGATGCAGAGAAGCTTATCCCCCTGAGAACCTCATTGGCGCCATATGAAACAGAAAGGTTTTCCACTTCAACGTTCACGGTCTGTCCCCCCTGTTATTATTAGATAAATAAATACCGGCGCTCCCACAAAGGATGTCAGTATGCCAAGAGGGATCTCGCTTGTCATCGCGATCCGTGCGATATTATCCACAATGATAAGAAACGTGGCTCCCATAAGTGCGGACGCGGGAACCAGTCTGCAATAATCATATCCGTAAATCAAGCGGCAGAAGTGGGGGATCACTAGGCCGACCCACCCGATCATACCGCTGACTGCAACGCAGGCAGCGGTCATCAAGGTGGCGCAGATGATTACAATCAAACGTAAACGTCCGGTATTGATTCCAAGGCTTTTTGCCTCATCTTCGCCGACCGTCAGAAGATTTATGCGCCAACGAAGCAAAAAAAGTGGAATGAACCCCACAAATACCGGAATGGCAGCAAAGGGCAGATCACCCTGTTTAATGGAGGCCAACGATCCCATAAGCCAATATGTAATAGCAGGCAGCTGATCCTCCGTATCGGCCACAAGCTTTACAAAGGATGTGCCGGCCGAAAATAGAGAGCTTATCATTACGCCTCCCAGCACCAGAGCCAGAGTAGCGTTCAATCGGCTGAAGCAGCTCACAAGGTATGCAAGGAATACGGCAATAAGACCGCAAAGGAAAGCTGTAACAGCGATGCCGAAGTAATTGAACCCAAGGAGTATAGATAAGGATGCACCGAATCCGGCTCCCGTCGAAGCACCTAAAATGTCAGGTGATACCATTGGGTTCCGGAACATTCCCTGATACGATGCTCCCGCAACAGATAATGCCGCACCGATCAGCGCCGCAGCAATAATGCGCGGCAAGCGGATCAGGAATACAACTGCGGCTTCCATGCTGCTTATACTAAAATCACCGCTCACGAAGGAACTGAACAAATCTTTCAATAAGCTCACAAAGTCAACATAATAGCGTCCAAGAAGGAAGGCGCTGAAAAATACCAAGATAAACAGGATTACTAAAACTGCAAAGGGGGCTCGGTATTTTCTTTTTATAGCATCCATTCCTTATTCTCCTAGTATAAAATCAACCCTGCAAAAATTGCTGTATTGCCCACCCTGTCATTTTTTCTGATATGACTACATAAAAATTATGAGCTATAAAATCATCAACACAAAATAAAATCAAACTCCTAAGAATTTAAGATAGAAATTTAAATTCCAGTTTTGCATAGAAGACAAGCATAATGATTCAATTGCTCAATTATATTGATTCTAACACCGTAGACGGGAGAATTATGTTGTATATACAACATTTATTATTACTATTTTTTCTGTTTTAAAGCATCCGTTTCCTTAATCAGGATATATCTGTTCTTGTTGTAATCAATCAGCCCCGTTTTTCTCATCTGATTCAGTTCTGTTGAAAGTGCGCTTCTGTTTACACATAAATATTGAGCAAACTCCTCCTGATTCATTCCAATATCAATAAAAGGATCCCCCTTTTTTTCTTTCATAATGCTCAAATAGGTGAGAATCCTTTCTCTTAGCGTACGTTTTGAGAGAACATCAATCTTATACATCATGCGGATCAATTCATTACTGAGAATCACACTGCTATTGAACAAAACTCTTTCCTTAACAGCAGGACTTATCTTGTTCGTTTCGAAAATGAATTTGTATGAGAGAAAGATAATGGCACAGTCGGTTTGGCTTATCAGTGTTACAGGACTTGAAAGGAATGTTGTGTTTACGGCATCCAGGGAAAACACCTCCCCCTGATTGTAAATTCTCATGATTTGTGAATCGCCATTGTAATGATACTTCACGCCGATTATGCTTCCGCTTTTTATGATCCCGATTTTCCTGACCTGTTCTCCCTGATTGATAATAATTTTATCCTTATCGTATGCCCGCTCACTCAGCATAGCATATTCACAGATCTGATCGATTTCATGATCATGCAATCCTTGAAACAATCTGGATTTTTTTAAAAGCAACAAAATATCAGAAACTGCCATAAGTTTCTCCGTTTCTCCATCTCCTGTATTTGAAGCTCTAATGGTATAGGAATCTATCAGGTTTTCCATCCTTCCAACAAGCGGAGAAATTGTTTGTCTGCGCCCATTTGGCAGCGCAGCGGTTACGAAGGAATCATCTGCGGGCCCGATAACAGCTCTGCAGTCAGGGCAAGAGGATCCAGTACCTTTCCGTCTTTATACACCCTCATATTGCCGGATGATATTTCGTCCATCAATATGACCTTGCCATCGTCTGTAATACCGAATTCCAGCTTGATGTCATAGAGTTCAAGCCCTTTATCTTTCAGGACTTCCCTTACAAGGCCTGCGATCCTTTGGGTTTTTTCCCTGGTTTCCGCGAACAACGAAGCCGGCATAATCCCCAGAGCTTCAAGCCCTTCTGACGTTATTAAAGGATCTCCTCTTTCATCATCCTTTAATGTTGCTTCCACATAGGCATCCAGTCTGTCCCCTTCATTGACGTAAGCCCCATAACGGCGCAAAAAGCTTCCCACCGCTCTGTAGCGGCAAATTATTTCAAGGCCCTTGCCGAAAGCTTGGGCGGGTTTGACATCCATGGTCCCCCCTGTTATATCGGCGCAGATATAGTGGGTTTCAATTCCGGCCTTCTTAAGGGTTTCAAAAAACATGACCGTGACTTTCAAGTTCCCCTTCCCAATCCCGTCTATAGTAAGGCCGACTTGATTGGCTCCCGGGTCAAACACACCGTTTTCACCCGTAACATCATCCTTGAACAGCAATCGGTAGTTCCCGTTATCAAGGGCATAGACATCTTTGGTTTTTCCCGTATAGAGTTTTTTCACATTTTCCCCCTGTTACTGCGGCGATTATCCGCCTGACAAATCTTGATTATCTAAAAAACTGATTCATATTATATTCGAAAAAAATGCTAATCGCAACTTTTAAGTGGTATCAAGTTCAAAGAAATATGCCCGTCGGCCGGGTTCCCGCTCGGTCGGATCTCAGGTCGAGGCAACTACTTTTATGTTTCGCCCGGGGATATGCCTTCCAATTCTTCCAAGCCCACATCAAAACAGGTGGATGCCGTTATCTTTTTTTGCTCTTTTATCGATTCTGTGTATAAATAATGCTGAATATCTGCCCCGGTTTATGGAGTGCAACCGACAAAATCAGCTAAAAACCAAAGAAAGACTAATTTGTGTATAACAAAATGGCATTTTGTTATACACAAATTGCTTTTTTTCAAAATTTAGCTGATTTCACTGCGTTTTTTAAGAGTTTAAGCCTCTATTTTTGCTGTTTGTTATACACAAAATGCAATTTTCGACGTTTTTAGCTGATTTAAGAGTCAGATATCTTTTACAACTAATTGGTTAAAAAGTAATTAATTGCATCTAACAACATCTAACAATATCGACACCAAAGCGGGTTAATGCTAAGGGACGGAGCTTCATACTGCTCCGTCCCTTTTAGATACTGGCTTTATGTGTAATTACATGGTATTCAGCCGATAGAATCCATCAATATACCAAGGTCACTGAATCACACTCTCGTCATCGATCAAGGGCGCATCCTTATCCAGGTTGTGCTCCCAAAGATATTCCCTCGTCTCCTTTACGATGACACCGCTGAGAAGCAGCAATGCCACAAGGTTGGGAATGGCCATGAGTGCGTTCGCTGCGTCGGAGAAATCCCATACCAGCGGCAGAGAAGCAGTGGCCCCGACGAATACAACAATTGTGAACAAAATACGATATGGCATTATGCCTTTCTTGCCAAGGAGGTATTCAACGCCTCTCTCACCGTAATAAGACCAGCCCAGAATAGTAGAGTAAACAAAAGTGAAAAGTCCAATAGTAAGAACGATGGGGCCGATCACCGGTATCTGAGAGAACGCAGCGTTGGTTACTTCCGCGCCGTTCAACCCTTCGGAGATATTGGGGTACCTAAGGATAGTGCTCACCAGAACAAGTCCGGTCATCAGGCAGATCACCACTGTATCCCAGAATGTACCTGTGGAGGATACGAGAGCCTGACGGACGGGGTTCTTGGTTTGTGCGGCAGCAGCAACAATAGGAGCAGATCCTAAGCCCGATTCATTAGAGAATAACCCGCGGGCAATACCATATCTGG
>JAKJCD010000063.1 GCA_022706625.1 Bacillota bacterium
GCCGCCTTTGCCGTTTCGCTTAGGTCAAAAGGCTCCTGCCAATGGGTTTCTATGTATTCTTTGGCCAGGGTAATTTCTTCTTTCCCCCGGTATGTCTTTTTAATAATAAAAACGGCGGCAAAATATTCTGCTGCACCGTCAACGTTTACCAAAGGGAAACATGTAATGTCTGAGCTTATGGTTTGTATATCCCTGTCTTCCACATTAAAATAACGGATCATGTCCTGATAGGGCGCATTGAAATCGGTGAGATATACGGTTTTGCCCGTCAATACCTGCCTCACCCGATCCATAACGCCAAGCTCACGCACGATGGGGTCCTCAAAAACATTGTATTTGCCCACATGGGATTCCACGCTTTTTATGCCTATCATCTCCAGCGTCGCTTTATTAATCATCCTCGCCGTCCCGTCAAGAGAGAATATCTGAATCGGATAGGGGAAGAACTCAATCACCTTCGCAAGCAGTTCCTTTTCCTTAAAAATGGACTGAAAGGTTTTTGCCAAGTTCCTTTGCGCTTCCTCAACATGATCTTTCATGGACTATTCCTCGTTTCTTTTTGGCCTGACATTTTCCGGTAAGCAGAGGGGGAAACGCCGGTTTTATTTTTAAATACCCGCGCGGAATGGCCGTTATAATCCATATTGCAGGCGGCAAAAGCCTGAACGATGGAAAGGTTGGTATCCAGAAGCTTCTCCTTTAATCTGCTGATTTTGTAATTGGTATAATACTCATGAGGGGTTACGCCGGTATGCTTCTTAAACAGCTTTGTGAAATGGGCTTTGCTTAGGCACGCCGCCTTTGCCGTTTCACTCAGATCAAACCTCTCCAGCCAGTGGTTTTCTATGTATTCTTTCGCCTTTTCAATCTCATTCTTGCTGTGATAAACCCTCCTGTTGATCAAAAATGCCGCAACATAGATCACCCGTTTTTCGTCATCTAAAATAGGGAAAACCGTAATATCCTGATATACGGCCTCCACATCGAAATCCTGTATGCCGTACCGCTCCGCAATTTCTTCCAAAGGCACTCTGACATCCGGGAAAAAAACGGTTTCTCCCTTGAAAGCCTGCTTTAACACAGGGAGCAGGCCCGAGGCGACAATGTAAGGATCTTTGAATATATTGTACTTCCCAACAACCACATCAAAACTTACAGCATGGTATTCAGCCAGCATAGCCTGATTCACCAGCACCGATGTTCCGTCCGGAGCGTAAACCTGAATCGGATAGGGGAAGCACTCAATCACCTTGGCAAGCAGTTCTTCCTTTCCAAAGAACGATTGAAACGACTCTATAATGCCGTTTTGCCTGTCTTTCATACTACTTCCCATTTTCTGGCTCCCTTTTAACTCTGCCGTCTTCAGGCTTTTCCGCACCCTTAGGGAGCAGCCATATATTGCCGATTTTTTCGGCTCCCTTAATCCGTCCGGCTGCACAGTACAGCGTTACCATCCGGCCTCCGATACCCCATTTTTCTCCTGCTTCCTTCACAGTCATATAATTCAGCATGGTATCTCCCATATTGTTTTTTTTTATTATACTGCAAATCCTGGCATATTTCAATATTTCGAAATATACTGAAGACGAAAATGTGCAGACTCCCATGCCTTGTCACGGAATTACAAAAAAGACACCAGACTATACCATGGATGTCTTTTTAATAATTCCCTGATGGCTATCAACTGATTGATGCCGACTTGAATAAAGGAGCTGATGGAGACTTTGTTCGTCGTCTTCACGTTACCATTTGATTTGTCATATATTATGGCAAATACTTCTTAAAGGAGGGCTATCATGTTTCCCGAATTTTGCCACCCCAGGAGTGGCGGCCTGACATGCGTACAGTTGCGGATATCGGATACGAATAGACGGCTTTGGACTGAGCATGTGCTTTGGACACGGTTTTTTATCATCAGCACTGCGTTCAACTTGCCGGATCTGCCATTTGTGACGCAACGGCTGCTGAAAAATCCACGTGATTTTGCCGACGAGTTACGCCCATTGTACGGTGAGCAAATAGCCATGCGGTTTGGGGAGCTTCTTACCAATCATCTTCTAATCGCAGCACAATTGACCAATGCGGCCAAAGCCGGTGATACCGAGGAGGCGGAACAACAACGGAAAAAATGGTACGACAACGCTGAAGACATCGCGCACTTCCTTGCCGACATCAATCCATTCTGGAGCGAGCGGGTTTGGCGAGGCCTTCTATTCGATCACCTGCGTATGACCGAAGACGAGGTTGTGCAGTTTCTGACCGGTCAATATGAACGCAGCATCGAACAATTTGACGATATTCAAGCAGAGGCGCTAATGATGGCTGATGAGATGACCCGCGGTATCATTCGGCAATTCTACATCTAGGAATTTACTTAAAAACGTCCGACATCTTCGAAGAAGCATAATACCTTGAAGAACGAAGAACGAATAAACACCACCGAGGTTCAGCCTCGTTATCTAACCTATGCGCAGATGAATTTAATCAATACCTACCCCCTCTGCCCGTGGGTTCCACCCCCATGCCTTGTCACGGAATTACAAAAAAGACACCCGACTTTACCATGGATGTCTTTTTTGTAATTGGCGGAGGGCATGGGACTCGAACCCACGGGGCTGTTACACCTTACTCGCTTTCCAGGCGAGCTCCTTAGCCACTCGGTCAACCCTCCAAATCGCTTTGCACGGCAAGCGTGCCTATTCAATATACAATACTTCACATGGAAAATCAATAATAATTATTTTCTGCTGTGACATATAGCCGCCCGGTCGGATCTCAGGTCGAGGCAACTAGAATCAGTCTTCAAAGTCGTAAATAGTTGCTCGTCCAAAAGCCGGGGCAACTATTTTTATGTTTCGTCCGGGGATATATCTTTCAATTCTTCCAAGCCCACATCAAAACAGGTGGATGCCGTTATCTTTTTTTGCCCTTATATCGATTCTGTGTATAAATAATGCTGAATATCTGCCCCGGTTTAAGGATTACAACTGACAAAATCAGCTAAAAACCAAAGAAAGACTAATTTGTGTATAACAAAATGGCATTTTGTTATACACAAATTGATTTTTTTCAAAATTTAGCTGATTTCACGGCGTTTTTCAAGAGTTTAAGCCTCTATTTCTGCTGTTTGTTATACACAAAATGCAATTTTCGACGGTTTTAGCTGATTTAAGAGTTGCGCCGGTATCCTCAGCTACCCCCGGCCGATACTCAAGCCGGAATAATATTAATAATTAATAGTAATTTTAACCACAACTGACCTGTCCCCCGCTCTGAAAAAGAGCAAGAGACCGGATCTAATTCTTCAAACCAAGATCCCTCAAAAGGGATAAAATCAGGGGGTTAACCCCCCCGACTATTATTAAAACCCCCATCTACCTCTGCAGCACCCTTATTTGGCTTTCTTTTTTGGATGCACATGGATCACGCCAGTGGGGCAAACCTTTGCGCAAAGGGCGCAATTGGTGCATTTTGTGTAATCTATCACCGCATGATTATCTATGACATGGATCGAATCAAATTTGCATGCTTTTTCACACAGCTTGCAGGCAATACATCCTATGCTGCAGATGTCCTTAGTGACGCTGCCTTTATCTATCGAGCTGCAGCCAACCACCACCCGCATTTTATCGGGGACGATCTCGATTAGCTTGTTGGGACATACCTTGGCGCAGGCGCCGCAGCCCACGCATTTATTCCGGTTTACGACGGCAATGCCGTTTTCGATATATATTGCACCGTAGTCGCAGACATTGACACAATCGCCAAAGCCCAGGCAAGCCTTTTCGCAGGTGCCTCTGCCCCTGTAAAAGAGCTTGTTTGCGGTACAGTTCTGATAGCCCTGATAATCCATTGAGTAGCTGGTCTTTTCTCTGGTTCCGGAGCATTTGACGATAGCCACCTTGGCCTGAGCCCCTGCGAACTCGACGCCCATAAGCTCGCTCAAAGCCAGGGCTACCGCATTTCCGCCGGGCGGACAGGCATTTATTGGCAAGGAGGGATCCTCTGCCAATGCTTTGGCATAGTCTGCGCAACCGGCATAACCGCAGGAGCCGCAGTTGGCCCCGGGCAGAATCGCCGCAATATCCGCCGCCCTCTGATCCACTTCTACTGCCATGAACTTAGCGGCCACTGTCAGTATGATACCGGACAGGAGGCCGATCCCTATCACTATTCCTACAGGTATTACAAATTGCATGGTTCAGTCCTCCTTTCCCTATAATCCGAAAATACCGTCTATCACGCCGGCAAAGCCCATAAAGGACAGAGACACGATAGCGGCTGCAATTAGTATTGAAGGCACTCCTTTGAAGGCGATGGGGAAATCATTGTTTTCTATCCGCTGCCTTACGCCGGCAAACATGACCATTGCCAGCATGAAACCTACTCCGGCTCCAAAAGAATTGATCAGAGACTGTATATAGGTGTAGCTTTCGTCTATGTTCAGTATGCAGACACCTAAAACAGCGCAGTTTGTGGTAATCAAAGGCAAATATACACCCAGTCCTTTGTGGAGGGCCGGCAGATGCTTTTTCATCGCGATTTCTACCAGCTGAACCAGCGCCGCAATTACTAAAATGAACACTATGGTCTGTAAATACTCAATCCCGTAGCCTACTAACAGTCCCATGTAAATCGGGTAGGTCACGGCCGTGGCCAGAACCATGACAAAAATTACGGCCAGGCTCATGCCCATGGCTGAATCGAGCTTTTTCGAAACCCCGAGAAATGGACAAATACCAAGGAACTTGACAAGCACGAAGTTATTTGTCAGGACTGCGCCCATCATGATTATTGCTAATTCTGTCATTGCGCACACCCTCCTTTACCGGCAGCCGGACATCCGCTTGCGGAAGAGCAGCCTTCGCACCCGAATTCTGTCTTTTTGATTGCTCTGCCTTTTGAAAGGTAATTGATCAATGCCACTAGGCACCCGAAAGTGAAGAACGCTCCCGGAGCCAGCATAAATATGGCCATAGGGTCAATAATGTCCGCGGTCAGATTAAAGCCGAACCATGCGCCGGATCCTAAAACCTCACGTATAGAACCCATCAGGAAAAGAGCAAAGGTAAAACCCAGCCCCATTCCGACCCCGTCTAAAGCAGAATCCACGACGGAGCTTTTGTTGGCAAACATTTCAGCTCTTCCTAAAATAATGCAATTCACGACTATCAAAGGAATGAACAACCCCAAAGCGTCGTTAATGGCCGGCGCAAAGGCTTGTAAAAGCAAGCTTACAACGGTAACAAAACCGGCGATGACCACTATATAGCAGGGGATCCTCACTTTATCGGGTATCACGCTTTTCAAAAGCGAAATAGCTATGTTTGAGCAAACCAATACGGCCATGGTGGATACCCCCATACCCACTCCGTTGATTGCCGAAGTGGTAACGGCCAAGGTGGGGCAGGTGCCCAAAAGCAGTACCAGCACCGGATTTTCTTTTATTATTCCGTTTCGAATAAGGGACAGTTTGTTCATTATCTGCCACCTCCGATCTTCTTATATTGAGCCAGGGACGCATCCACCGCTCGGAATATGGCATTGGATGAGACCGTCGCCCCTGTAACCGCATCGATCTGGGTCTTATCCGGCTCATTGGTACGGGTTATGGAAACCTCGCCGTTATACTGGGACAGATAATCTGCGGTCATGGCCTTTGTTCCGAGCCCCGGAGTCTCTGTATGGCCGGTGACTTTGACACCGGTAATCTCTCCGTTGCTGTCGACTCCCACCATCACGGTTATTTTACCGCCAAAACCCTTGTCCTCAGCGGTGAAGACATAACCTGCTTTATTGTCAGCCTCGTAAACCTCCACAATACCCGTGGACAATTCCGTCTCAATTTTGGTAAAAGCCCCTTCGCCTTCGGGAAGCACCTCACCTCGGGCGATGTTTGCATTTTTTATGTTTATCTCATCGATGATCGGTTTTGTCACCTGATAGGTCCCTGCCAAAGCGGCAGTTATGACCAGGCAGATCAAGAAGAGCACCAGGGTTGGGGCGATCATTTCTTTGTGTTCGGATATTTTCATTGTCTGCTGCCCCCTTTCCTGCCTCCCCCGCCATAAATCTTACGCCTCGACAGGTTGTCAATATGCGGCGTAAGTATGTTCATTAATAGAATAGCAAAGGATACACCCTCCGGCAGGGAGCCGTAAAGCCTTATAATCATGGTTAGAAGTCCGCAGCCGATCCCGAAGACGATCTTGCCTTTAAAGGTCAGCGGCGAAGTGGAGTAATCCGTAGCCATGAAAATGGCTCCCAGCATGACGCCGCCGGCACAAATGTGGAAAATCGGATCCTGCCCGGCTAAAACCGCGATAAGGAACACGGTTCCTATGAAAGCCACAGGAATGACGGGCATTATCACCTTTCTTCCTACAAGATAAATCCCTCCCAAAAGCAATGCTATGGCGCTGGTTTCTCCCAAGGATCCCCCCACAAACCCGAGGAACATATCGATATTTGAAGGGAGGGCCGCCGGATCTCCGCCCATATTAAGTATTCCCAGAGGTGTCGGCCCGGTAACTGCATCAGCCGCTTCCATGATCTGCTTAGGCATCGGCCAGGTGGTCATGGGTGTGGCAAAGGATATGAGTAGCACTATCCTTGCTGTGATCGCAGGGTTTACAAAATTCTGGCCTATGCCTCCGAATAGCTGCTTTACGATCACAATGGCCACAAAGCAGCCTATCACCGCCATCCAGTAAGGGAGGTTTGATGGCAGGTTGAAGCTCAAAAGCACCCCGGTCACCGCAGCGCTCAAATCGGAAATAGTGTTTTCCTTATTTGTAACCTTTTCAAAAGCCCATTCGAATACCACGCAGGACACCACACAGGTGATGGTCAGCAGTATAGCCCTGGGCCCGAAGATGATTCCGGACATAATAAATGCCGGTACCAGCGCGATGAGCACATCCAGCATGATCCTTGATGTGCTGATGTTATCCAGTGTATGGGGAGATGAAGAAACTATTAGGCTTCCTTGATTGTAACGACTCATTATTTCTTCCCTCCTTCCGCAACTAATTGTTTGGCGAGCCTGTTGATAAAGCTAAGCTGTTTTTTTGCAGGGCATACATATGAGCAGGAGCCGCATTCCATGCACAACGTTACATTGAGCTTTTGCAATGCCTCCACGTCCCTTCTGTCGTAAGCTTTGAATATTGTCGTGGGCATCAGCATCATAGGACATGCCTTTACACATCTGCCGCAGTTTATGCAGGCAGTTTCCTTCGGAAATTCCGCCCAGTCCTGATCAAAAGCCAGAATAGCGTTATTGTTTTTTATTACGGCAATACCGTCATCGTAGATGGTTCTTCCCATCATGGGCCCTCCCATGATGATTTTTTTTGGGACCCTTCGGTAGCCTCCGCAGAACTCCACCAGCTTGTTGATCGGCGTGCCTATCAGGACCTCAACGTTCTTCGGGTTCTTTATGGCAGTGCCGTCAACAGTAATGCGCTTAGAAACCAGGGGCATACCCGTTTTGATATATCGCTGGATCGCCACAATGGAGCTCACGTTGGATACGATTACCCCCGAATCAGCGGGCAGCTTACCTGGCGGCACCACCCTCCCCGTTGTCTCGTAAATGATAACCCTTTCCGCTCCTTGTGGGTACATGGGTTTCAGGGTGAACACCCCGATTTCCGGATTGTCTTTCACCATATCCCCAAGCTTTTTTATAGCAGCTTCTTTATTTGCCTCGATGGCAATTATCGCTTTGCCGATGCCAAGGTACTTCATCGTGGTCTTGATACCGTCGATCAGCAGTTCTGAGTCTTCCATCATCGTCCTGTAATCTGCGGTGATATAAGGCTCGCACTCGGCGCCGTTTATTATTAGAGTGTCAACCTCATCCAAATTTTTTGGATTAAATTTTACATGGGTGGGGAAAGCAGCTCCTCCCAGGCCCACGACGCCTGAAGCGCGTACGGCTCTAAGGAAGCTGTCTTTATCGGTCACCTCGGGTGGTACGATTCCTTCAGCGGTTTCCTGTTTTTTATCCACTGAAATAGTTACAATAGGATCCCATATACCTACCGAGCTCATTGAATTTTCAATAGACACGACCTTCCCTGATACTCCGGTATGGATCGGAGCGCTGACAAAGGCCTCGCTGTCACCGATCACCTGGCCTACCTTGACCAAATCTCCTGCCGAAACCGTCGGTTGGCAGGGCGCCCCTATATGCTGCACCATGGATATATAAAGCTTGTCGGGGAGCGGCATTTTCTGAGTAGGGCATTCGGAAGTATTCTTGTGATGCTCTACATGGATCGCCGGCAGATGTGTGCTGAAAATACTCATACCTTTCCTTTCGTTCCGTTTTACTCTGTCTATGGCCGATACTTCCGCCGGGGAAGCATCGGAATAGATTAATTATACATTAAGTACTAACTTATCGGTTTTTCCGTCTAAGGAATAATTATAGCACAACCCTATAAATATAGGTAAGGGTTTTTGTCGATTATTTTGTTATTTTAAGGAAAATAATGAGAAGTATTCCGACGTTAATCCTGCACACTAAATCTTTCTTAAATCTAACACGTCGGCAAAAGCCTGCAATGATGTCCTGGCGCGGCTGAAGTCCGTGATCTGATGATCGTATGCAATTTTTAAAACCGGGATCTTTTCCTCTTTTAATGCCTTGGCCAATGACGGATATTCCATCTCTTCAGGATCACAGAATGTCATCATTAGAATTACTACGCCCTGAGCATTTGAATGTTTAACAAGATCAACAATATGTGGCGGTCTGGAGTTTATTTCGGGGTCATATAGTATTGGGTCCTGATCCTGCTCCGCAAACTGCATGGCTAAAGCACGGATAGGTTCTTCGTTCTCAGAAGCATCCTTTCGGAAACTTCTTGATTCATGCGCTATATCATCTGCGGCGATCGCAATTTGATATTCATCAAATATTTTAAGCAGCGCCGGATTGTCGCAGATGATCCCGGATGTAACAACCTTTGCGCCTTTCCATTCAACAACAGGCTCTATCGCCAACAGCCGGTTCAATTCCTTCAGCATGATTGTATGCTCCGGCTTTTCCATGAAATAGGAGCTTTTCAAAACTGCGCTTCGCTGTACTGCTGAAATTAATTCAGGGTGTTTACCCGCGTTTTTTACAAATTCACGCTTCGCTTGACGGTTCTCATTGTATACCCTGATCGCTTCGTGCAGTCCTTCATCACTTGCTTTACGCCCCGCAATTGCCTCAAGTTCATTCAGAACTTTGGTATAGATCTTCATTGAATATTCTATGCCGTATTTTGGTTTGCGGTTCTGAGGATGTGCTATAAAAATCATCGGAATATTATTGATTCCCACTCTGAAATTCTGGGAAGCAGGCCGAAGGGTATCACAAAGGGTGGTGTGAATCACTCCAGACAGTTTATCCAAATCGCCATTCAAGGCCATTTCCATGTTCATCTGCACCAATGAACAATAAAAAGCCGCGAAATATTTTTTTGCCTTATTAGGGCTGCCCGACCTGCCCCATAATCCCATAGGGACCATGCCTGTGGCATATACCAATTCTTCAGGGACATAATATGGATAGCATCCGATAACCTTTTTCCCTTCTGAAACAAATTTATCCAGTTGTTTTTTTGGGTTTTCGGCGATTTCTGCGAATTTTGCAAGCATGCTTTCAATATTACTCACTTTTCTGTCCTCCCATCTTTTTCGATTCCATGATTTCATACAATCCCTCGACGCGGGTAATGTATTGTGCATTTGAGAAGTTCCGAGGGTCTGCCTGGTCTCCGTCGAAGCCCACTACCCCTACGCCCAGATCTTTTCTGAAACGTCTCTCCATCTCCGGCATGTAGCCGCTCCATGGTTTACAGCTTCGATTATAATGAACCATAATACCATCCACCTTGTTTTCACGACAAATGCCTTCACGCCATTCAACACCGGTTTCCAGACAAACGGAGTTCGGCGCTTTACTGTAAGCTCTCATCATTTCATCCATATTGTTGTATACAAATCCGAAGGCAGGTGCATAGACA
>JAKJCD010000064.1:0-9554 GCA_022706625.1 Bacillota bacterium
ATATACACTAAAAGCGGTTCTGGCCGGATTAGGTCTGCAGAATGATAATAATTAAGTCGGAGAAAGAGTTACAGCTTATGAGGGAAGCCGGGGCCGTGACCGCACGGATACTCCATGAACTCTCCGAAATGATCAAACCCGGCATCACAACTAAAGAAGTGGATGATTTCGTTGAGCAAATCATCCTGGAAAACCGGATGATACCCGCTTTCAAGGGCTACAACGGATATCCTGCCAATGCCTGTACATCAGTAAATGATGAGGTGGTTCACGGTATTCCTTCGAAAACCCGCAGGCTTTTGGAAGGAGATATAATCAGCGTGGACGCAGGTACCATATACAAAGGCTATTACAGTGATGCGGCAAGGACGTACCCTGTAGGAAGGACTGACGAAGCAGCAGAGCGGTTGATCACTGTTACAAGGGAAAGCTTTTATGAGGGGTTGAAGTTCTGCAAGGCCGGTTTCCGCCTTTCGGACATATCCCATGCCATTCAGCAGTATGTTGAAAATAACGGATTTTCCGTAGTCAGGGATTATGTGGGTCACGGTATCGGAAAAATGATGCATGAAGAACCGCAGATTCCAAACTACGGGATACCGGGCCGCGGGCCCAGGCTGGCGGCAGGAATGGCATTTGCTATTGAGCCGATGGTCAACGAGGGGGACTGGCAGATAAAGGTCATGACCGACAATTGGACCGTCAAGACTCTTGACGGGAAGCGATCTGCCCATTATGAAAACACTGTGATCATCACAGAAGAAGAACCTTTGTTATTGACAGAGTTAAGCGCAATAGAAGGATCCTTATAAGGGGGTGTGTTTATGGCTAAAAAGGATGTAATCGAGGTTTTCGGCACAGTGCTGGAGGCGCAGCCAAATGCCATGTTCATTGTAAAGCTGGAAAATGGTTATGAAGTGCTGGCTCACATTTCCGGAAAAATCAGAATGAACTTCATCAGGATTCTGCCCGGAGACAGAGTCAAGGTAGAGCTGTCCCCGTATGATTTATCCAGAGGCAGAATTACCTGGAGAGATAAATGATCAGCCGGTAAGGCATTATGATCAGGTTTGCGGCAGTTGCCGGGAGTTAGGAGGAAACGAAATGAAAGTAAGAGCGTCCGTGAAGCAAATTTGTGAAAAGTGCAAGGTAATCAAAAGGAACGGGAAAGTCATGGTTATCTGCCAGAATCCAAAGCATAAGCAGACACAGGGCTGAGGCGATTTGACAGCAATGCATCTGCCGGGAGCGGCTGTGTTTTCCTGCCGGGAGGCAGCAAAACGACCGGCAAAGCATTCTAATATTATTCATGATTCAATAAACAAGCAAGAAGGAGGAAATAGCATATGGCTCGTATAGCCGGTGTCGACTTACCGAGAGACAAAAGAATTGAAATCGGATTAACCTATATATACGGCATTGGAAGGACTACATCACAGGAGATCTTGAAAAAGGCGGGTATCAGCCCCGATGTACGAATAAAGGATCTGTCCGAGGATGAAGTGGGTGCAATCAGAAAGATTATTGATTCCGAATATCATGTGGAAGGCGACCTTAGAAGAGAGGTTTCCCTCAACATCAAAAGGCTGATGGAAATTGGCTGTTACAGAGGGATCAGGCACAGAAGAGGCCTCCCCGTCAGAGGACAGAACACAAAGACCAACGCAAGAACAAGAAAAGGCCCTAAGAAGACCGTGGGCAGAAAGAAAAAGTAAAGGAGGTTCGAGACGATGGCAAAACAGGTAAAAAAGACCGTTCGCACTAAAAGAAGAGAACGCAAGAACATCGAACGGGGTCAAGCACATATCCAATCGAGCTTCAACAATACTTTGGTGACGCTCACGGATCTTTCCGGCAATGCCCTTTCATGGTCCAGCTCCGGATCCCTGGGGTTCAAAGGATCCAGGAAGTCTACCCCTTATGCTGCGCAGATGGCGGCGGAAGAGGCGGCGAAGGCTGCTATGGAGCATGGACTCAAGACGGTGGAAGTATACGTAAAAGGACCGGGATCCGGCCGTGAGGCTGCGATCAGAGCACTGCAGACAGCAGGGCTTGAGATCAACATGATCAAGGATATCACTCCGATCCCCCATAACGGATGCAGGCCACCTAAAAGAAGAAGAGTTTGATGAAAGGGAGGTGTCATTAGAATGGCCAGATATACAGGACCCTCTTGCAGGCAGTGCAGAAGGGAAGGACAAAAACTGTTCCTGAAGGGCGAGAGATGCTACAGCGTCAAATGCGCAGTAGATAAAAGAGCGTATGCCCCGGGACAGCACGGACAAAGCAGAAGAACCAAAATAACCGAATACGGGCTTCAGCTGCGTGAGAAACAGAAGGCTAAGCGGTTTTACGGAGTCTTGGAAGCTCAATTCCACAACTACTTCGAAAAAGCAGCAAAAAAGAAAGGACTGACAGGCGAAAACCTGCTTGTCATGCTTGAGACAAGGCTGGACAATGTTGTATTCCGAATGGGTTTCGCATCTTCCAGGAAAGAAGCAAGACAGCTTGTCACCCACAATCATTTTACGGTCAACGGAAAAAAGCAGAACATCCCGTCATTTGAGGTGTCTGCCGGCGATGTGATAAAAGTAAAAGATAAAAGTGTTTCAACACAGAAATTTAAAGAAATCAGAGACATGTCCATCAGCACTCCGTCTTGGATAAGCGTCGATACGGATAAGCTTGAAGGAAAGGTTTTAGCAATGCCCCTTAGAGAAGAAATCGATACTCCTGTTGCTGAGCATCTCATCGTCGAGCTCTACTCGAAGTAATTGGAAGCCGTTGTATGAAGCTTGTTGATTGGGCTTTGAACGCGACAGACCTGAGAAAAGGAGGGTTTTACAATGATAGAAATTGAAAAGCCGACAATCGAATGTTTGACTCCCGAAGGGCAAAACAGCTATGGAAAATTTGTTGTTGAGCCTTTGGAGCGAGGGTATGGGACCACATTGGGGAACAGTCTCAGAAGGATACTTCTGAGCTCTCTCCCCGGAGCTGCGGTCACTTCCGTTAAAATAGACGGGATCCTCCATGAATTTTCCACCATCCCCGGTGTGAAAGAGGATGTGACTGAGATTATATTGAACTTGAAGAGGCTGGCAGTCCGTATTACCGACAACGAGAGTTCAAAGAGAGTGATCATCAATGCCGTCGGACCCAGAGAAGTCGTTGCAGGCGACATCATTTGCGACAGCAGCCTTGAGATATTCAACCGCGACCTGCATATTGCGACTCTTGAGGAGCATGCGTCCCTGATAATGGAGATCAATATTTCCAAGGGGCGGGGTTATGTGGCGGCGGAACAGAATAAATATGAGAACATGCCTATTGCCATGATCCCGGTGGACTCTATTTTTACACCGGTCACAAAGGTGAATTTCCTAGTGGAAAATACCAGGGTTGGACAGATAACCGACTATGATAAGCTTATTTTGGAAGTCTGGACCGACGGCAGCATCACACCTAAAGAAGGTGTATCCATCGGGGCAAAGATTATGCAGGAGCATCTGAAGCTGTTTATCGATCTGACCGACAGCATGGATGCGGTGGAGATCCTGGTAGAGAAGGAAGAGGACCAAAAGGAAAAGGCTCTGGAGATGACCATTGAGGAGCTTGAGCTCTCCGTTCGTTCTTTCAACTGCCTTAAGCGGGCAGCCATAAACACCGTGGAAGAACTGACCCATCGTACCGAGGAGGATATGATGAAGGTCAGGAACCTGGGCAAGAAATCCCTGGACGAAGTTAAGAACAAATTAGATGAACTGGGACTCAGTTTAAAGCCCAGTGACGAATAGGAAATAAGGAGGTTTAGCATATGCCGGGCTATAGAAAATTAGGCAAGCCGACCGCTCACAGAAAGCTCATGCTCAGGAGTTTAGTTACGGACCTGTTCCGCGAAGGCAGGATATCCACCACTGACTGCAGAGCTAAGGAAGCAAGAAAGATCGCTGAAAAGATGATCACGCTTGGCAAGCGCGGTGACCTGCACGCAAGGAGACAAGCCATGGCCGTCATCTTCGATGAAGATGTGGTAAAGAAGCTTTTCGACGACATCGCTCCCAAATATGCCGAAAGAAACGGCGGATACACTAGGATCCTTAAGTTAGGGCCGAGACAGGGCGATGGAGCTGAGATGGTATTTCTGGAATTGGTGTAGGAAACAGCATAAAGCAATGTAAAAAGCTCAGGATGTGAAATATCTTGGGCTTTTTGTTTTCTGGGCTCCACGCAAAGCGGGCGCCGGTTTTTGACATAAAAATCGGAGCAAGGCTGACCTTGCTCCGCCGTGGTCGAGGTGACAGGATTTGAACCTGCGGCCTCTACGTCCCGAACGTAGCGCTCTACCAAACTGAGCCACACCTCGGCAACCATTTTATAATAACGTTTCCACAGGTCTTTGTCAACGGGGAAAAGCTTTTTCAGTAAGCGAAAACCCTGAAAGAAGCTACCTGCTTTTTACGGCATGGTACCCAAGCACTTCGATTATCTCACCCGGGGCATTCTGAGGGAAGTGAAGTTCGCCCGCCGTAGTTCTGCCGGTGTTTTTTAGCTCTGTGACTTTTATCCCGCTTAGGGACCAGTTATGCTTCAGCCCGGCAAAGGTCATTTTCTCAGGGACAAAATCCGGATGGTTATCTTTGAAGTTATTAAGGCTTTTCGGGGCGTTATTGTATGATGTGAAAATGCCTGCCACTTCACCCCCGGGCTTTATTAGTGGTGAGATCATTTCAGTGGAAAAGCTATTATAAGTAAAGAGGGAATTAACCGTTGAATAATCGTCGATGTAAAAATCTACGGCGCCGTTTTTCACCGGGAGATTCTCAGGTTTTCCCACGATAAAAACAAAATTATTGTCACTGGAGGATAAATATTTTTTGATCTTTCGTATCCGTTTCAGTGATGGATCCAAAATTATAAAAGTATTTTGCTTTCCAAGCTTGCCTATATATCCCAGCAGAAAATTAAAGGTAAACGGGCCTGCCATAAAGCAATTGCCCTCATTCAGCGAACCGGTCAGGCGGTGATACATCCAAACATATGCTTTTGTGATCAGCCTTCTATATGTAGAGCTGAATTGATCCTTCATGGCCATAACGGACTCGACATTCTCAAATGCTTTAAAAGGCGTCTCTTCCGAAAAATCACGGCACATTATTATTCCGTCGGAAACAGCAGCCGAATAACCGCAATCGCAGGAGAGGACCCCTTTTTGGATATTGCCCGTGGAAAGGCTGGCAGAATTGAGTTCCAACGGTACCTGACAGCGAGGACAGTATAGGTAAGGAATGAACAAAAACGGGACGCCCGCCGATCCTGAGCCGCCGGGATCATAAGCTTTAAGCTCTTTGATTTCATCATCAAGTTCATTAATAAAAAATGCAAGGTTGTCCCTTTCTTTAATCAGGAGATTTCTTTTATTTCTCATCATATCGGCACAAACTTCGAGTACGATCTCGTCTTGAAATCGGGAGGCATTCTCGAGGAAAAGCAGAAGCTGGATCTCCTCCAGGGAGAAATAATACTTTTTATATTTTAAAATTTTCTCCATATTGGAAACGCACTCTTTATCGAAAGTATACTGACCGCCTTCACGATTGGGAGTCAGCAGTCCGTTATTAATATAAAATCTTACCGCGCTTGTATTCAGGTTGAATTTTTTTGCAAAGGTACCGATTTTCATTGCCGCCCTCCCCAAAAATGTTTCTGATTTAAGTATAATCATTCCGCAATTTTACGTCAATCTTATGTCGCAGCTATGGCTATTCCGACTTGTTAATTTAACTCAACTTCAGCTTCAGTATTTCTTTTTTCTTTTGTCCATCTCAGCAGCAAATATCTCTAATATCAGCACAGGGAAGGCCTTATGCGTAAAGTCGAGACAAATCCAACTAACATTATATGGTAAAAAGCAACGGATTTTACTATATAAACGAATATCCGTTGCTTTTACCATCAAAAAGGTGGGTAAATCCCATGGAAAGCAACGGGATTTCGGAAAAAGACTGTATTCCGTTGCCTTTTCATCGAAAAAGGCAACAGAAATCGAAGAATTCTTAAAAATCCGTTGCTTTTACTGCAAAGAAGGGCATGGAAACCCTTAAAAAGCAACGAAATTCGAACAAATTATCATTTTGCGTTGCTTTTTGCTCAAGTCCAAAGACAGATTTGGTTTTACATTCGGTCTTGATTTTGACTCACGGCGGCCCCAGCACTCCGGAAATGTAAACCAAAACCCCTTCCAAGCCAGATTTGGTTTACATTCGGTCTTGATTCTGACTAATGGCGGGCGCTGGTCGCCGGAAATGTAAACCAAAACCTCTTCCAAGCCAGATTTGGTTTACATTTGATCTTGATTTTGACTCACGGCGGCCCCAGCCGCCCGTGCGCCGCCGGGAATGTAAACCAAAAACCCTGACAAAGACAAGACATGGGAAGGTTCCTGTTTTCTTGCCTGCTAAAAGGTAAACTTAACTTCATGTTTTTAATATTTTGTATATTGCTGTCAATCATGGTGTATAAGGCATTATGAAATCAGGAAAACCAAGTATCTATTATTTTAAAGGAGGTTTTGGTGATGAAAAGGATTATAGTAACAAATAATAAAAAGGTAGAGGCCATGTATTCAGACAAGGTGGAAGTAATTTATCTGGATGGCTCCTCGGCATTGAAGGTGCTCGAAGAAGGAAAGCAGGTCGCAGAAGAAGGCGGACATCTGCTGCTGGATCCTACCAGGTATAAAGGGTATTACAGATCTTTGGCTTTTTTTAAAGACGAAGACAGGGTGATGCCGGAGGGGAAAAGCCTTTCTATGCTTGACCGGAGCATCGAAGAGGCAAAGGGCGCAAAAGAAAAGGAGCCGGTGCTGGCAGGTATATTCCAGAACAGAGATCTTGATGTGATAAAGAAGATTCTAAGCTGATCGAAAGGTTTGTGCCGCATCGTCAAAAAAGAAGAACATTACACAAGAAATCCCGCATGTCGGGATTTCTTGTCTTTATATGTCAAGGCAGCTAAGCCGGCGATTCAATAAATTAATATAAAAACTGGAATCAATATGTTGCCGATTCGGTGGAATATTAGTATTGCAAGCATATAATGCAATATGGAGCAATGAAATAATATGAAACTGCATAGATATCTGGGCTGTATGTATGATTTATACTTTGAGGAGATCAATATCCGTTTTTTGGTCCATAAGTCTTTGATAGGGGAGGATACAAGAAACCTTCTGCTTTTTTATGTTATTACCGGGCACGCCCCCGGAGAGATCCGGGTGGACACGGAAAATAATATTATTCGTTTCACACCTGAAAAACACGGCGATAAAGATATCCCCGCAGATGATAAAGATTATTTATGGTTTGCTCTTTGATTCAAGCAAGTTCTTACAAGATGAATAAGTAATGTAAATTGCTGATTCTATCACCGGAGGTTATGTTATACAGTAGTCGGATGTGGCGCTTTTTCTTGAATTACGCCGCCGTTTAGAGTATAATTAAATATTATCAAAATCCAATGACACTCCGGCAAGGCGGCGAGTACTCCCCCGGTCTGTCAGGCAGGATCGAAGCTGTAAGTTATCAGATCTTTGATTTGGCGAAGCAGAGCTTATTATTTAGGAGGGCTAACGGATGCACAAAACCACAGCGATTTTTTTGATTGCGTTATTGGTAACTGTATCGCTGGCCGGCTGCGGTGAGAACAAGGAAAAAATGAAGACGGATTTCAATGATCTTATCGGCAGTACGGCCACCGCAGAAAATATCTGTGAAGCCGCAGAGTTTTTAAACGCAAATATTACAAGGGCCGGAGAAGAAACCGCTACCGATATGGTCATTGCTTACCGGGATTACCTTTTAAATTATATAATCCAGAATAAAGACAAAACAACTATTCAAGAATTAAGTGTATATATAGATGGGGAAACAGATCAGATCAGCGAGGATAAGATAAAAAACAGCGAGCTTAAGACCTACTACGATCAAATCACGACAGGCTCGCTGATGGTGGTGATCTATGAGAAATTACCGGTATTGAAAGTAGACCATGCTAAACTTCTGGAAAGATACGGGAAATACATTTCCCATTCCGTGCAGGAACTCTATGGGTTAGAGGTTTTGCTTAACGAAAAACCCACCTCAGAAAATGCTGCTTTAACCGTAAGCTTTGAAGAGCTGATCAACAGGACATATGAGGCGGAGAAGCTGCTTAAAGATCATCATGAGGATTACCGGATAGCGGAAGATGCCTTATGGATATTTACATCTCATCTTAATATACTTCTTATGGGTACCACCAATTCTCCTGTTTTCGATTATACTACTAAAGTATTCTCCCCTGTGGCAAAGGATGCTTATCAGGGATTCATGCTGCAAGAGCCGGACTCTGTTTTATCCTGGGTTTTAAATGAATACTTCACTTACCTTTACAGTATTAACTACCAACTGGATTTTAACAACAGCGCCATGAGCAAAGTGTTCTTTGATACTTGCGACTGGCTGGTATCGGAAGCAGAAAAGAGGGTAAACAATTAGATGGATCCGATCATTCACATGCTGGATCTTGTGTTTCAATATAAGAAGGATGATCTCACACCTGAAGAGCCTGCGGTGGATCATGTTACCCTCCGGATTGAGAGGGGCAGCTTTACAGCGATCATAGGCAGAAATGGGTCCGGTAAGTCCACCCTGGCAAAAAACATCAACGGGCTGCTGATCCCTACAGAAGGGACCGTCTATGTCAAAGGCTTGGATACGGCTGATCCGGATAGGATTTGGGAGATACGCCAAACTGCGGGGATGGTGTTTCAAAATCCTGACAACCAGCTGGTATCGTCCATAGTTGAGGATGACGTGGCCTTCGGGCCCGAGAATCTGGGTGTCGAACCCGGTGAGATCAGAAAAAGGGTGGATGAATCCCTTTATGCGGTCAATATGTATGAGGAAAGGAAGAAAGCACCTCATTTACTCTCCGGAGGGCAGAAGCAGAGGGTCGCCATTGCCGGGGTGGTAGCCATGCGTCCGGAATGCATCATCTTTGACGAACCAACTGCCATGCTTGACCCCCACGGCAGGAGGGAAGTAATGTGCATCATCCGGAAACTTCACAGGGAAGGGATCACCATTGTGCTGATCACGCATTTTATGGAAGAAGCCGCAGAGGCGGAGAGGGTCATCATTATGGATAAGGGTAAAGTCATGATGGACGGTTCACCAAGGGAGGTCTTTGCAAGAACGGAAGAGATCAGGAGCCTGGATCTTGACGTGCCCTTTACGGTAGATTTGGCTGAACGGCTTCGCAGCAGAGGCTTCCCCGTCCCTGACGGGATCATTGAAGAAGAAGAAATGGCGGACTTTTTATGTCAATACAAGTCAAGAACCTGACCCATATATACAGTGAAGGCATGCCCTATCAGACGATAGCGTTGGAGGATATTAGTTTTGAGATCGCAGATGGCAGCTTTGTAGGCATCATCGGGCACACCGGATCGGGAAAATCTACTCTTATCCAGCATCTAAACGGTCTTTTAAAACCAAATTCCGGGACTATTC
>JAKJCD010000064.1:9564-9906 GCA_022706625.1 Bacillota bacterium
TGGCCTGGATATAACCGATGCCTCCGTCAGCCTTAGGGACATACGCCAGAGGATAGGCCTTGTATTTCAGTATCCCGAATATCAGCTATTTGAAGAGACGGTGGAAAAGGATGTTGCCTTCGGCCCTCAAAACCTGGGTTTGCCGGAGGATCTGATCGGTGAACGGGTAAGGGAAGCGCTTCATTTAGTCGGCCTTTCATACGAAGATGTAGGCCAACGTTCGCCTTTTGACCTTTCGGGGGGCGAAAAAAGGCGGGTGGCTATTGCGGGCGTTATCGCTATGAGACCGAAGGTGCTTATTCTGGATGAACCCACCGCCGGGCTTGACCCGAAAGCTCACAA
>JAKJCD010000065.1:0-358 GCA_022706625.1 Bacillota bacterium
TTGTTTTGGCACGTGGCAGTAAAAGGATGCCGCCGTTTAGTTCTTTGTAGAACTCCTGCGGCAGCTCGTCGGCGATTTCGTCCAGCATTTTCTCAAACTCTTCTATCTCGATCATGACATCCTCCTGCATTCACCACCTGAGAGAGATCATGTTAAATTTCTGCTTTGTAAACTTCCCCGCAACCCAAAGGAACAGCATCGGGCCGCAGAAAGATAGCAGCGTTCCGAAGAACCAGTCCGATTTGGAATCTGCCAGCAGCAGCCATACAAAAAAACCGGCGCCTGCTCCAAGGATTATGGCGATGACGGAAAGGTTCCCGAAGGGTTTTCTGCTTAAAAGCCCCATTACAAGTACACC
>JAKJCD010000065.1:368-9840 GCA_022706625.1 Bacillota bacterium
AGCGGCAAAGAGGATGCCGCAAAAGGTGTCAAGAGTAAGGAGGGAGATTTTCTCAAGAGATATCCCGATCAGAGCGCAGATCAAACCTATAAGGACGGTAAATACCCGGCCGAATATCAACTTCCCTTTTTCCTCCGCTCTAGATACTATCCTTTCTGTGTATATATCGAAAGCGGCGATCCCCATGATCCCCATCAGGCTTGAAAGTATCGTAGTCATAGTAATGGCAAACATCATAAAAGCGAAAAGTACGGAAACCCATAAAGGGAACTGCTCCAGAAACATTTTGCTCGATATGACCGTACTTAAATTTATTATCCCGTCCAGCTCGAAGTTCAAGGCCAAAACCGTGTAACCGAGAATAACTGAGCTGATCATTGCCACAGGCATAAACAGCACAACGCCCCCCAAAATAAAGGAGCTCACAAAACTTTTCTCATCAGGCGCAATATATGCCCTGAGAGAATAAGCCGGATCGATACAGGTCTGGGCAAACCCCACTATAACGGCTGCCAGGAAGTAGCGCAGGCCGCCGGCGGCAAAGTAGTTGAATATATCGGGGTTGTAGTTATTATTACCAGGATTGCTGCTGACATCCAGGAGCCCCCGGTAAAGATATGTAATATCGTATTTGGAAAGTATAAGAAAGGCGATGGCTCCAAAGGTGATCGCTATGATAAAGAAATTCAACAGGTCGTTGTAAAGCAATCCTCTGGTGCCGCTTAATATGATGAATGAAACGGCGATCATGACCGAAAAGAAGGTTACCATTTTAAAGGATATGCCGAAGAGTCCGCTGAGAACAAAGCCGATGCCCGCTGCCATTTCTACAATTATATATATGGCTATAAGGACCACAAGGATGAAGTATATCGTCCGCGCTTTTTCAGAGAAGCGCTTGCCCACAAACTCGGTGATAAAGGGTACCCCGGGCATCAGTTTATGAAAAGCAGCCAGCATCATCGTCATCATGAGAAAACCGATGCCTGCGCCCAATGCATAAGCGACGCCTCCCGACAATCCGTACCTTATACCTGCTTCTGCCGCTCCTATTATCGTGGTGGGCCAGACCCAAGAGCAGAAAATGCTCGGGGCAAGCAAATAGGGCGGGGCCTTCTGATCCACAAAAATAAAGCTTTGCAGGCTATCTCTATCCGTCCTCTTTCTCGAAACTCTGTAGACAGCGAATAAAAGCGCCGCATATATTATGACTATGGAGGTTCCGATCAGTTGATACATCGCTGTCTCCGCTTAAGCCGGGGTCAGGGTCTTGTCCTTGCCCGTTTTTTTGATTATTAATTGTAATATTGTAACACAGTTTTGTGCCGATTAATACTGCCTCCTCTTTATGGGGGGGGAAGGGGAGTGGCAAGGGGACGCTTTGTTTGCCATCCCCGAGTGGCAAGGGGACGCTTTGTTTGCCATCCCCTTTGCCATCCATTCATGCGTTTACATTAAATGGTAAAAAGCAACGGCTTTCTCCTTGCATGCCTATTTCCGTTGCTTTTAGCCAAAAAAAGCGTAATTTGGGAGCGAAAAGCAACGGAATTTCGAGAAAAGGACGATTTCCGTTGCCTTTTCGACGCAAAAGGCAACAGAAATCGTAGAATTCATAAAAATCCGTTGCTTTTGTCCCTAAAATAGGCAGTAAAAACTCAAAAAAGCAACGGAATTCAGAAAGATATCCGATTTCCGTTGCTTTTGATCTCCGTCACCAGAATCGACCTTTCAACAGCACTGCGCCGGTCACGGTGTCAATACCTTCTGACAAGCTCACCATAAGTATCAGGCCTTCTGTCTTTAAAGAAGGTGTAATATTCTACCCTGTTCTTCCTTGTAAGGCTAAGATCCAGTTTTGCATGAATTACACCTTCTACCTCTTCATCCAAGGCCTCTATCACTCTGCCCAGAGGGTCGATGATTTTGCTTCGTCCGAACCAGCCCAGAGTCCTGTCGTCGCCTATGCGGTTTGCCGCTACCAGATGCAGGGTATTATCGAAAGCTCTGGCCCTGGTCATCAGATCCCAGTCCTCCTCATAGGGCTTCTCCCAGTTGGTGCTGACCACCAGCAGATCCACACCCTTCAAAGCATAAATCCTTGAAACCTCGGGGAAAGCCGTATCCCAGCAGATCTGCACGCCGACTTTTCCAAAGTGGGTTTCGAATACGGGATAGTCGCATCCCGCACGGCACCACAGCTTCTCCGTGTCAAAGGGATGGACTTTTCTGTACTGGCCCAGAACTACGCCTTTGTCGTTTATAAACAGGGCCGAATTGTATAATACATCAGTAAAATTCGGATCTCTTTCTGCAAATCCGTACACCACATTGACACTGTATTCTTTGCAAAGTGCAGCCACGGCCTTCATGCTCCTGCCTTCGGGAACTGTTTCCGCAACCTCTTGGAATTCCTCTTTTGTGCCTTCATAAGCCGTTGTGGCCAATTCCGGAAACACAATGAGGTCCGTATCGGGCCGCTCCTTCATTATGTCCTTGATATAGGTAAGGATTTTTTCAAGATTCTTATCAAACTGACCAAGTCTGGGCTGCATTTGAACACATGATACGTTGACCATTTATTTTCCTCCTGTCTTCATAGTAATTTATTGCCGATAACTTTGATTATCCTCATCACTTCTGTGATTATTTATTGCCGATAACTTTGATTATCTCGGCGATGGCTGGTATGCCTATCAATAATGCACCTACCACAAACCAAACATACACACCCCAAAAGTATGTCCCGACAAATGCTTCACTTACCATTTCCTATACCTCCTTTGAAGCTTTTACGGCATGAGAGGGTTCATATTCAAGAAGCTTCTTAAAGTCGAATTCATATTTACTGAATATCGAACCCAATATGACGACAACAGCTGGTAAAAACAAAGCCAGCATGTTCCCTACAAACCAGTTAAGATCAGGATCTGAGATGATCAGCCATGCCGCAATACCTGCGCCCAGCCCGATGAAGATTGAGGCCACGGCCACTGAAGGAGGAGTCCTCTTCCATATCATCCCTGCAAGGAATGCGCTGGTGGGTGCCGCAAATAAAATACCGCTGAAGATGTCCAGTTTAAGCAATGATACACCTTCAAGCAATATTGCCGCAACACCGACTATAAGGCCTAAGGCCACTGTAACTTTCCGTCCGAAGGCCATTTGCTGCTTTTCTGTTGCATTTTTGTTGACCACTTTTTTATAGAAGTCCACTGTGAACAGGGCCTGGGCGCCTGCAAGGCAGTTGCCGCCGGTGGTCATACCCGCCATAAAGACCATTAGGACGAAAAATATGCTGCCGATCCCTGTGCCGTAAACGAGGCTCATGATATAGGGCGCGGTCTGGGACAGGGATTCGATGCCGGCGCCTTCCCCTATACCCAATGATATGAGGGAACAGCCGAAAACGTTGCCGCTTAGGATGGGCACCGGCGCCCAGGCCAGCAGGGTCCCGATCAGATAAGCTCTCAGCAGGGATTTTGTGCTGATGGTAGCTATAGCCTTGGAATAATAACCCTGATCGAACAGTACCTGCCCCATTGCCACGACGGCCGCCACCATGCCGTAGCGCAATGCCACTGTTGATCCCATGTTCAATGCCTGGGGATTGTAATTTACGTTATCCGGGTTGGTAGCAACATCCATAAGCCCGTCATAGATATTGCCGATCCCCAAAGTCTTGATGACCAGAGGCACGGTTACGAGGAAAATGATAGCAATAATGAAAAACTGGATGACATCGTTGAAGATAGATCCCCTGAGCCCCGCCTTGGCTATGTAGGCTGTAACTATAGCCACAGGGATGAATGCGCCGACTTGATAAGGTATCTCGAAGATAGTGTTGAAGGCGATACCTATGCCGACACCCTGCTCCGTAAATACGTAGAGGACGATACCAACGCCGAAGGCAAAGAAGATAGCCGATACTTTTTTACCGTAGCGCTCCTGCACAAACTCGGTGAATGTGGTGCATTTGGGCATTTTGCGCCTCAGCTGCACCACCAGAGGAATAAAGATAAAAAACGGGATACAAGCTCCGAAGGAGTAATTGATACCTCCTGAGATCCCGTACCAGGTGCCTGCTTCAGCAGCACCCATGATTGTAGTAGTCCAGACCCAAGAGACCATAACGCTGGCTGCGATCAATGCATAGGGAATATTTCTTCCCGCTGCAACGAAGTCGTCGACCCCCTCCATAGGAAATCGTTTCGATACGATCACGGATAGGCCGATAAATAAAACTGCAAAACCGATTAGTATTAAATATCCTAATCCTCCACTGACCATAGACGTACCCTCCTTTGTTGCTTAATGATAATACACGTTCACTATTGTAATCTATTGTACAATAATATACCCACATATTAACACAACACAAAAAGAGTATCAACATTTATTAATAAATATTCTGATTATTTAGGTATATCCTATTTGGGTATGTTGCTTATTTGCCTGAATCTCTCGCTCCAGTAATAAGTGCTGCCCACCACCTGAACCGAAGGGCATCCGGTGACCCGGGAGACAATAAAAGAAATTGCTTGGTTTATGACCAGCCCGATAACAATAGATAAAAGATTGAACTCAAAACCTAAAAGCAGGATCAAAGCGCAATAAAGCATCCCTGCGCCCATCCCCCACAGCACTCCCCGGGTATTTGCAGTTTTTGAAAACCAAGCCATGAAGTACGCCGGTATGATAGTAACGGTGGCAATGGCGATACCCGATATCCAAAGATAGATCATATCGCTGATATTTATGGCGAATGCGAAACCTACTGTTCCGGACACAACAACACCCATCCTTGTCCAGAAAATCAGCTCTTTATCGGATGCTTCCCGGTTTACAAACCTTTTTATGATATCGTTAGAGAATATTTGTCCGGACCCGATCATGAAGGAATCTGCCGATGACATTATGGCTGAAATGATGGTGACTGTTATGAACAGCGCAAGGATTGGCGAGAGTCTTTCAAAGACAAAGCCGTAAATCAGGTATTCTTCCTCTGTACCCGGCGCCGCCACAGGTTTTTGAAATACCCCTATGTAAGTGGGGATCAGCAGGAGGAGCAGGGTCACGGTCAAAGGGATCAGATATCCCCAGAATGCGGTTTTATCATTTTTGCTTGCCCATACCCGCTCCCAGTCACTTTGGTCGCCCATGAAGAAAAACAAACCGAAGGTGATAAAGCAAAGGACGAAATTCGCCAACCAACCTTCTCCGCCGATCAAAGCTATTTGTATCTCTTTGCCTGCCTCCGCATAGAAGCGTACGATATTTTCGATCCCTCCGTTGGCTGCGATGCTGAAGTACATCAAAACAAACAGCCCAATGGTCTGTAGAAATCCCTGAAATACGTCCGTGGCTACTACGGCCCATAATCCGCTCATTGCGGTGTATCCGGTTATTATAATGAAGGTGACCAAAACAGCCAAATTTCTGTCGATGTTCCACAGATATGTAAACATGAATGATAATGCGGTGAATTGCATGCCGATCATGGTCACATTTCTTATGAGCAGCCCTACACTGACGGGTATCCTCACCTTTTCACCGAATTCGGGGAATCGCAGGGCAAACATATCGCCGATGCTGCTAAGCCTAATGGCCCTGATCCTGGTAATAAATAACATGGCAAAAAAATATCCCGCCACACAGGAGCTGGCGAAGATCCAGTATTGTCCCACCCCGTTCATGTAGGAGCTGCCTGCAAGACCTATTATTGTTCCGCCGCCGATCCATGTACCCATGTAGGTGAGGATCACATACCATATTGTTAGAGTTCTGCCGCACAGAGTATATTCTTCATAAGAATTAAGTGCCCTTTTTACAAAAAAGGCACTTAGACCAAATAAAATACCGGTATATAAAATGAACGTAAAGACTGACAGTACGAATACATTTGTCACCGCTACTCCTCTTGCTTGACCGTTCTCTCGTTGTTGGCCTTTATCCAGTCAATTACTTCATCCTGATCGAATCTTATGGTTTTTCCCAATTTAATAAACGGCATACCCCTTTTCTTGAAATTGTATATTGTAGTCCTTGTGACTTGAAGCATTTCGCTGACGTCTTCTATTGTTAAATATTTAATATCTGCAGGCACTTGATATCCTCCTTAGGTTTGTTATCGAAACTTTTGCCGGTCTTGCACATACCTGTATATTATTATACTGCAACGAGCCGTATTTTACAATCCGATTTACGCTTTATTAAAATAAGTTTATTATATCAGCATCGTTCCTGTACCCGCTCTGCATTACTTGAGGCATTCCCTGAACTTTGCAAGTACGAAGTCGATATCCTCCCTTGTCACATCCACGTTTGTAACAAACCGCCACTCTCCATCTTCAATACCGCAGATTTTGATGCCATTTTTCAGGAAATGATCGACAAGCTTCTGCTCCGGTATGACATCGGAGCCCATTTCGAAGAAAACCATATCGATGTCAAGCCGTTCCGCCTTGACGTCAACACCTGGTATGCGGGAAAGCTGATCTGCCAGGTACGCAGCATTCTCGTGGTCTATGTGAAGGCGTTTTGTCATTTTTTCAAGGGCGATGATCCCGGCAGCAGCCAATATGCCTGCCTGGCGCATCCCTCCGCCCATGAGCTTTCTGTTCTTTCTCGCCTTTTCGATGAACTGTTTTGTCCCTGCTACCATGGAGCCTACGGGAGCGGCAAGTCCCTTTGAAAGGCAGAACATCACAGAATCAGCACAGGCTGCAATCTCCTTGGCATCGACGCCAAGAGCGACCGCTGCGTTGAAGATCCTTGCCCCGTCCATGTGTACCGGTATGCCGTATCTTTCACCGATCATTTTTATGGTTTTAAGATTATCAAGTGGTATAGCCGTCCCCAGGCCGTGGGCATTTTCCACGCAGATGAGCCCGGTGTGAGGATAATGGATATCATCTCCCGGTCGGATCGCTTTCTCCACCTGAGCAGGATCCAGCATCCCATTTTTACTTTCTAAAGTGCGCAGCTGCACGCCGGCTATGACGGCGGCCCCTCCCACCTCGTGAAGTACGATATGGCAGTCCTTGCCTAAAATGACCTCGTCGCCTCTGTTGGTGTGGGTCATGACGCAAAGCTGGTTGCCGAAGGTGCCGCTGGGCACAAACAGAGCCGCTTCTTTGCTGGTCATATGTGCTGCCAGTTCTTGCAGACGGTTTAATGTGGGGTCATCCTCATAAACGTCATCTCCCACTTCCGCTTCCGCCATAGCTTTTCTCATTTCCGCTGTGGGCATGGTCACTGTGTCGCTTCTCAAATCGATGTATCTCATCTCGTCCTCCTTAAATTAAGTCAGTCTTGATCTTTATAGTTGATTGCGGAGATATGGTTATTGCCTTTCCCCGACGGGAAAATAATAACACAGGGAATGCTTTGTTTCAATAAGGAAGCCTATTCATTTGGGAACTCTTTATTTGGGATCACTTAATTTGGGAACTCTTTATTTTGGGCCCATTCATTTGCAAGCTCTTCATTTGGGATCCCTTAATCTGGGACTGCCTCGTTTGGATCTGCCTCAAAGAATATGGTACTTACAAATAGTCGGTCTATGCCGATTCCCAATTTCTCACTGCTTTAAATTTAAGCACTTCTTTAATAAACTTTTTTTCTTCATACATTTTGCTGTCTGCCATATTGATAAAGCTCTCAAGTCCAGGCTTTTGATTATTATCGTACTCAACAATCCCATGGCTGATGCTGATCAGATAAGGCCTGCCTTCCTTTTCATTTATATCCTCATATCGTCGATTTATTCTTTTCCATACTTTTTCCGAATCATCGGCGCCTATTCCGCTTAGAATTATCATGAACTCATCTCCGCCCATTCTTATTGTAAAATCCTCTGTGCGTATCTCTTGTTTAATACTCTCCACTGTACTTATGATAAGTTCATCGCCGAATTTATGCCCCAGGGCATCGTTGACCTCCTTAAGGCCGTTGACGTCTATAAAGCATATGCTTAAATCCAGGCACCTTCTGTTATCCTGGCTAAGGATTCTCTGGAGTTTTGACAATCCTGGCCGTCTGTTGTAAACCTTTGTCAGTTGATCGTATACCATGGCATTAAAGTATTGTGTCATTTCGCCGATCTCATTGGCATTGATGCTTTTTAGCTGCTGCGACAGTTCATCATCGATATATGAGAGTTCTTTCAGCTCATGCATCAGTAAATTGATAGGCTTTTGTATCCGCCTGTTGGTTGTCATGAACGAGTAAATTGTAACAAGTATGATCACGATAATGAGGCCGGCATTTATTATAAGTGCCGTGACTACCTTTCTTTCCGCATGGGTTGAATATATGGTCACCATATCGTTGATCTCGTTGACGTAATGGTCAATGCTCCAGTTGATTTGCCTATATACAGAATCATCGGCACCATTTTCTATAATTCTCATATAAAGCGGTTTGAAACTGTCATCCCATTTCCTAGTCAATGTATCAAGATCCACCAGGGTTTGATCATGGGCAAGGGCAGCTCCGTGCCTTTCATTGAGTGTCCGTAAAATGCTCTCAAACTCCATCAATCTGAGTTCTAAATTGCTGCGGAGTCCGGCTGTGTCTGAATCGGTCTCACGGCTGTTGATCCTGTTTGCTATCTGGCCCATGTTATAACTCAATGCCCGGAGTTTGCCTGCTTTATTTAGGATAAACGCATCATTGCTCATGCCTTTATATGCTGCAATGTTGACGATAACTATTATCAGGGAAAGTAATACCAACAACCCATGGGTCAATAACAGCTGATTTCTTATTTTCACGATCCGATTCGCCTCCTCCGCCCGGTTAACTAGAATACGCTTATCGAAAATTAGTCGGCTTCCTTCTTGGCTTTCTGCTTGATTACCTCCTTGGATTCATGCTTGACTACCTTCTTGGCTTTCTGCTTGATTACCTCCTTGGATTCCTTCTTGGCTTCATGATAATTGCCTGTTAAATACTAATGACCTCACATCCTTCATTTAAATAGCTTTTCATGCCGGCATGCCCTGACATATCGCCAAGCATCGGCAGCCCCGATATGATATTCTTTTCATAAACATCCATTACTTTGGAGCATGCAAGACAAATGCCCGCTATTATCCCGGCCGCCTTTGCCTTACCTCTTCTCCTGACGCATGCAGATCCAATGCATTTAGCAGGGTATGCTGAAAGCACATCTTTTCACCCGTCATCCCGTAAAACAGTACTTTTTTCACAGCTTGCCCTCCTAATACTATGATCGTACCGAAGTTTTATTAACATTATATATTTCATCCCGCACAGGTTGTCAAGGGGGCAAATTAAAGGAAGGCGGGAGCCGGATTTCCACCAAATCTGCACAAAATTCAGGTCGCCCCGGCCGGCTTGATACCCGCCGGAACCAACCAAGATCGGGCTTCAAAGTCGTAAATAGTTGCCTTTCCAAAAGCCGGGGCAACTATTTTTGAGTTTCGGCCGGGGTTCTGGTTGCTTTTCT
>JAKJCD010000066.1:0-5642 GCA_022706625.1 Bacillota bacterium
TGATTGAGCCTCACGGTTTTCTACCGGGTTTATCAGGTAATTTCGTATTGCTGCCAGATCTCTTGGCGAGAGGTTGCCGGAAAGCAGATAGATCCGGGCCGTGCGGACCTTGGGACGCTGGCTCAAAGACATCAGCTGAATGCATTGGGCGCAGGAATCCGCCCGCTGGTCATACTGGCCGGGAAGGGATTCTACCGCTAAGATATGCTGTCCCTCCGGAAGCTCATCGTAAGCATGATCAACCCGAGGCTCGGAGAAAACCATATATCTGCATTTGTCAAAAAGCTCTCTGTCGATACCTTCCACATCGTAGCGGTTTATAATACGAAGAGATTTGAGTCCTTCGATTTCAAGGAAGCTGCTAATTTCTGCGGCGACCCTTTTAGCTTCTGCCGCAAATTCCTCTTTTTTTTCTGTATAAATTCGAAATACAGCCATTTGCCGTCATTCCTTTCTTTATTATATGTAACGTAAAAACAGGCAGGGCATATGGCTTATTAAGTTGCTTGCAGAGCTTTTTCTCCGATATCCTTGCGATAGTGCATACCGCTGAAACAGATGTTTTCCATAGCGGCATATGCCTGAGCTGCGGCCTCTTTTAAGGTATCGCCGGTACCGGTGACGCCCAGTACCCGCCCTCCTGCCGTAACCGGTCCGTCTTCGGTTCGTTTGGTCCCTGCATGGAAAACGGAAACTCCGGGGAGTTGCCCGTCGGAAAGGCCCTTGATAGGAAAACCGGTTTCGTATTTGCCCGGATAGCCCCCGGAGGCAGCGATCACGCAGCAGGCTGAACCTTTTCGGAAGGAAACGGAAATATCAGACAGCCGTTTTTGTGTAACGGCTTCCATTACGGTGAGAAGATCCGTTTCAAGCAGGGGCAGCACCACCTGGGCTTCCGGGTCGCCGAAGCGGCAGTTATATTCTATGACTTTGGGTCCGGTTTCTGTAAGCATCAGACCGAAATAAAGGCAGCCTGAAAAAGGCCGTCCTTCCTGGTTCATTGCTGATATTGTCGGCATAAATATCTCTTTCATGCAGCGGGCGGCGATTTCGTCGGTATAGAAGGGGTTCGGCGCTATAGTGCCCATGCCGCCGGTATTAGGGCCCCGGTCGCCGTCCAAAGCCCGCTTGTGGTCCATGGATGAAACCATTGGGATCAGAGTCACGGAATCAGTGAATGCAAGCACTGAGACTTCCGGGCCTGTCAGATATTCTTCTATTACGACCCTGTTGCCGCTGTCTCCGAAAATCCGTTCCGTCATAATGCCATGGATAGCATGGACAGCTTCCTCCGGGCTCTCGGCGATAATAACGCCTTTTCCCAGTGCCAGACCGTCGGCCTTGACCACAACGGGAAAGCGGCCGAGAGCCTCCGCATAGGAAATGGCGGCTGCCGCCGAATCAAAGACCCGATAATCGGCGGTGGGAATATTATACTTTTTCATGAGCTCTTTTGCGAAGACTTTGCTGCTTTCGATGGCGGCGGCGGCGGCACTTGGGCCGAAGGCCGGAATCCCCGCTTCACGCAGCCTGTCTGCCGCACCCTTTGCCAATGGATCATCGGGCCCCACTACGGCAAAATCGATACGGTTTTTTAATGCGAAATCAATCACCTGATCCAGATCCATAGCGCTGATGTTTTCGCAGCGAGCGTCATAGGATATCCCGCCGTTTCCAGGGAGGGCAAAGATATTATTTACCTTTGGGTTTTCCTTAAGCTTTCTGATAATGGCATGTTCCCGGCCGCCGCCGCCAAGCACCAATAGATTCATTGCCTATCCTCCTAATGATGGAACAACCGGATTCCGGTAAAGACCATGGCGATCCCTAAAGCATCACAGGCATCGATAACAGCCTGATCACGGACAGAGCCTCCGGGTTGTGCAATATATGATACACCGCTTTTTGCCGCTCTTTTTATGTTGTCGTCGAAGGGGAAAAAGCCGTCACTGGCTAAAGAGACACCGGATATGCTGCTAAGCCAATCCCTTTTCTCTTCCGGGGTTAGAATATCCGGTCTTGCGGCAAAATAATTCTGCCATATGCCATCTCCTGTCACATCCTCCCAATCTTCACCTAAATACACGTCAATGGCATTGTCTCGGTCTGCCCGGCTTAAGGTCTCCAAAAACCTGAGGTTCAGAACCTTGGGGTGATGTCGAAGCTGCCAGAGGTCAGCCTTACTTCCGGCAAGCCTTGTACAATGGATACGGGACTGCTGTCCGGCGCCTACTCCGATGGTCTGACCTCCCAAGGCATAGCATACAGAGTTTGACTGAGTGTATTTAAGTGTGACCAAAGCAAGGACAAGATCCCGTTTTGCGCTGTCGGGAAGGTCTTTGCTTTTGGTGACAATGTTGTGAAGCAATGAACTGTCTATGGGGTATGAGCTTCTTCCCTGCTGGAAGCTGATCCCAAAGACCTGTTTTGTTTCGATGTGGTGGGGAACGTAGGATTTATCTATCCTTATAACGGCATAACTGCCTTTGCGCTTGGTTTTTAAAAGCTCCAGGGCATCCACCTCATAACCGGGGGCGATTATCCCGTCAGAGACCTCTTTTGCTATCAAGCGAGCGGTAGAAAGGTCGCATATATCCGAGAGGGCGATAAAATCTCCGAAGGAGGACATCCTGTCGCTTCCTCTTGCACGGGCATAGGCACAGGCAAGCGGGGAGAGATCCTCTTCCGCAAAATACATCTGCCGGAGCGTTTCATCCAAAGGCAGGCCAAGGGCGACTCCCGCAGGGCTGACATGCTTAAAGGAAGCGGCAGCCGGCAGGCCGGAAACAGTTTTCAGTTCGCTGACAAGCTGCCAGCCGTTTAGTGCATCAAGGAGGTTGATATATCCGGGTTTGCCGTTTAGTACCTCTAAAGGGAGATCTCTGTTTTCTATAAAAATCCGTGCAGGTTTTTGATCGGGGTTGCATCCGTATTTTAAATCAATCAGTTGTGCCATATCGAGTTCCTTCCTTTATAATTTATTCTGAGCTTTTTGCTCGATTTCATTTATGATCCGCGTTTCGTTTTTCAGGTTGGAAAAGTCAATAAAACGAACAAATAGAGCTACACGGTTTTCGGTATTGAGGCTTCGCCACAAATTTGCTGTGAAAGTATCTATGCTTCCGCGGATCGTTACAGGCCGGGGTTCTCCCTCGAAAGAGGGAAGAGGGTTTTGGTTGACCTGATAGGTGTGGATCAAATGCCCCACTCCGGGGAGCTTGTTTTCATAGGAATAAAAGAATCTCTGGCAGGTTGCGGGGTCACCATCGGCGGATTTTAGTATGGACAGCCGGTAGGATGAGAAATCACCGTTGGAGAACAGAAGCCCGGATATGCGAGGGGTATAATTTGGCTCGTCCGGCTCAAAGGTCCTTGCAGCAAGAGCCTCATCAAAAGCTCGGGAGGCCAGGGTGCTCTCAAGCCCATCGGTCAGAAGGGCTCCCTTATAGTCGTTCCTGTTAGCTTCGAAGCGCTCCAGAGCATCATATATGGTGTCTGTCTGGTCTCCGTTTGTCACAATAGTGCTTCGGGATAATACCCGAACCGGAGAATAGACGATGAGGGAGGGATCAGTTACCTTTGCTTGGTCATAGACTTTCGTTCTTATGCCGTCACCATCCTTAGAAAGAATGCGGTTTCTGCTGTTTTCGCTTCTTCCCATGATGAAATAGGCAGCCACGCCGTATTTGCCATTTTCATCGGTGCCCAGAATTATCCCTCGACCCGGATAGCTTTTGTTGTTCAAATACTCAAAAAGATCATAGACTTTCATTTTCAGACCTGCCTTTCTCTTTTTCCGTTTCTTTAACAGTGTTTAGTCTTATTCTATCATCCTGCAGCAGTGATGCGCAAATCTGTTCCACCGCCCTTGGAAGCAGGATCCATTCCGCTTCCTCCATGACCCGCCTTTGCAGGCTTTCGGGAGTATCTCCGTCTTTGACGAGCACCGGCTGCTGCATGATGATCCGGCCGCCGTCGGCGATCTCGTTTACATAGTGGATAGTTGCGCCGGTGACTTTGACGCCTTTTTCAAGGACGGCATTGTGAACCTTAAGACCGTAATAACCCTCGCCGCAAAATGCCGGGATGAGGGAAGGATGGATATTTATGATTCTGTTTTCGTATTCCTTGATAAGCTCTTTCCCCAAAATTGAAAGAAAGCCGGCCAGAACCACAAGATGTATATTGTGATCATGCAGTTGTTTTAAGACCGCGCGGTCAAAATCCTGCGGATTTTGAAAGCTTTTACGGTCGATGGCGAGTGCAGGGATGTCGTTTTCGGAGGCTCTGGCAAGCCCGAAGGCTCCGGGCCGGTCAGAAATGACAAGCTTGATCCTGCCTGATTTAAGGCTGCCTCCCTTTTGTGCATCGATCAATGCCTGAAGGTTTGTCCCGCTTCCCGAGATCAATACGGCGATATTCAGCACAGCATCACCTCATTTTCTCCGGGGACGACCTCTCCGATCACACGTGCGATATCATCCGCAGATTGATGGTTTAAAGGGAAGGGATGCTCTTTGATCGCTTTGTTCAGAGTGCGAAGGGCTTCGTCCGTATTTTGAGGGTCAAGTACGAGGCACAGACCAATGCCCATATTGAAAATGTTGAACATTTCCCTCTCAGGCAGATTTCCCTCTTGTTCTATCAGGCGAAAAACAGGCGGTATCGTGAATGAACCGGTGTCTATCCTTGCGGAGCATCCGGCAGGAAGGATCCGGGGTATGTTCTCAAAAAAGCCGCCGCCGGTGATGTGGCTGATGCCTTTGACATTCATCTTTGAAAGCAGGGAGAGGACAGGCTTCACATAGATCCTTGTGGGCGTCAGCAGAGCTTCGCCAAGGGTTGAGGAAAGACCAGGCATATATGCAGACAAAGAGCGGTCTTCAACGTTAAGCACTTTTCTGACAAGGGAAAAACCGTTGGAGTGGATCCCTGAAGAGGGAAGCCCGATGATCGCATCTCCCGGTTTTACTGATTGTGGATCAATGAGTTTGTTTTTATCGGCTAAACCGACGGCAAAACCGGCCAGATCGTATTCATTTGGAGCATAAAAGCCGGGCATTTCAGCAGTTTCCCCGCCTATCAAGGCACAGCCGGCCTGAACACAGCCATCCGCAATACCGGAAACGATAGAAGCGACTTTCTGGGGCCTGTTGACGCCGACGGCTAGGTAATCCAGAAAAAAGAGAGGCCTGGCGCCGCTGCAAATAATATCGTTGACGCACATAGCCACGCAATCGATGCCGATGGTGTCATGCTTGTCCATAAGAAAAGCAATCTTGAGCTTTGTCCCGACACCGTCGGTGCCGGATACAAGAACGGGTTCTCTTATGCCGGAAAGATCAGGAGCAAAAAGTCCGCCGAAGCCTCCGATCCCTCCAAGGACGCCTTGCGTGGCCGTCCTTCCGATATGCTCCTTCATCAACAAAACCGCTTCGTAACCTGCGGTGATATCAACGCCGGATTCTTTATAGATGTCGCTTTTACTTTTCATTTTACACTCTCCGCCATTGCTTGCTTTTTTGCAACGTTTTGCAACTCTGCGTCTTCATTAGATCCTCCCTCATTATCACCTATTTTACGCTTATATTTTTCTTTTGGCATAGCAGCAGGAACAGGGATCGGATAGCGGCCGGTAAAAC
>JAKJCD010000066.1:5652-9738 GCA_022706625.1 Bacillota bacterium
ATATTGATCCTATCTCCGGGCAGCAGCTCGCGTCTTTGTATTTTTTCTATGATTAGTTCATAGGCCTGATCTGTTAAAGAATTTTTAACCACCTTTTTTCCCATATCTGCTATGTGATCCTTTCTTTTTGACCGCATCTAAATGTAAAGCCATATGTTTATTCTTCATAAAATGCCCCTTCCGGTACTAAAAACCGGATAGCGGCCGGTAAAACAGGAGGTGCAGAACTCCAAAGAAGGGTTGTCCGCCAGCTTCGTTACATTATCCACCCCGAGAAATCCCAGAGAATCAACGCCGATTAGCTCTGCTATTTCCTCTATGCTGTAGTTCGCCGCTATCAGACTTTCCCTTGATTTTATGTCGGTCCCGAAATAGCAGGGATAAAGGAAAGGGGGTGACGAGACCCGCATATGGACCTCCGTCGCACCTGCTTCGCGGAGCAGACGCACGATGCGCTTGCTCGTAGTGCCTCTGACTATGGAATCGTCGATCAATATTACCCTTTTACCTCTGACAGTAGAGGATATGGTATTCAGCTTGATTCGCAGAGTGTTCTCCCTCCGGGGCTGGAAGGGTTCGATAAAGGTTCTTCCTATATATTTATTTTTGATGAAACCTACATCGTAAGGTATGCCTGATTGCCTGGAATAGCCCAGAGCCGCATCGATGCCGGAATCAGGGACTCCGATGACCACGTCAGCCTGTACGGGATGCTCTAACGATAGAAAAGCGCCCGCGCGCTGCCTGGCAATGTGGACGCTGCTTCCGTCTATAACGGAATCCGGTCGGGCAAAGTAAATGAATTCAAAGACACAGGCTGATTTGGTTCCCGGTTTGCAGTTTTCCTCGATGCTGCGAATCCCATCTTCATCGATAACTACGATTTCACCGGGCTTTACATCTCGGAAAAACGAGGCGCCTACGCTTTCTAAAGCACAACTTTCTGAAGCGATGATATGATCTTCGCCGGTTTTCCCGATGCAGAGAGGGCGAAATCCCAAGGGGTCGCGGACGGCTATGAGCTTTTTCGGGGACATGATCACGAGGGAATAAGCGCCGTGGATCCTTGACATGGCTCGGCTTATGGCCTCCTCAATAGAAGATGACACAAGGCGTTCTCGAATTATAGTATAGGCGATTATCTCAGCATCGCTTGTGGTGTGAAATATCGCACCGGTCAATTCCAGCTCTTCTTTGAGTTTCGCGGCATTGGTAAGGTTGCCGTTATGAGCAATGGCCATAGTGCCTTTTATATGACGTATCACCAGAGGCTGAGCGTCTGTCACAGAAAGATCGTCGGATGTGCTGTAACGGCAGTGACCGATGGCCATGTTCCCGCGTGGCAGCTTTTCCACTGAATCCTTTGAAAAAACCTCGCTGACTAAGCCAAGGCCCTTATGCCCGGTAATGATGCCGTCGTCGTTGATGGCTATGCCGCAGCTTTCCTGGCCTCGGTGCTGAAGAGCATAAAGTCCGTGATAAACACTGTTTACAACATCGGTGCCGCTGATGCTGCGGATGCCAAAGACACCGCATTCTTCATGAAGCTTATTTTCTGCGCAATACATTTTATTCTCCTCCGAAAGTATGACAAGCGTATTCCTTATCTTTTGCGATGGCATCCTCTTTCATTTGAAGGCGTAAGGCAGATAGCTTTTCTGCTATTGCCTGATCCTGTACAGCCAGTATCTGTGCTGCCAGGAGAGCTGCATTCTCCGCTCCGTCAACAGTTACTGTTGCTACAGGAACACCTTTAGGCATCTGAACAGTAGAAAGCAGAGCATCCAAGCCGCCAAAGGCCGAGGATTTGATAGGTATGCCGATTACCGGGAGGCTGGTGTGGGCAGCGATTACACCGGCAAGATGGGCGGCTTTGCCGGCTGCGGCTATAATAACGCCGAAACCTTCATCCCTTGCGCCGGACGCGAAGGCTTCCACCAATTCCGGTGTTCTGTGGGCTGACATTACCCGGGTGATGAAAGGTAAGCCCAGCTCCGTCAAAATGGTTCCGGCATTCTTGACCACCGGATAATCGCTGTCGCTTCCCATAATGATCGCAATTTTCTTGATTGTCATAGTGCTCCTCCATGATTCGCTCTTTTGACTTTTCGTTCCGATAGCTTATTATATCTTTCCCCGATTCGACAAAACAATAAAACAGCAAAAAAACTGATATAAAAACGAGCGGCTGTTTTTGAATGTTCGGATTAATCAAGGACTTTATTTAAAACTGGCAGGCATAATATTCGGATTCCTATTTGGTTTTCTCCTTCAGGCAACGGAATATTAAACATTCATAGATTTACGTTGCTTTCGGGCTTGTTTAGATGGTAAAATTTTACAATAAGCAACGTAATCCAGGGAATAAGCTAATTTCCGTTGTCTTTTTGACGAAAAAGGCAACGGAAATCGTAGAATTCTTAAAAATCCGTTGCTTTAAGGGTCAAAAAGAGTAGAAAAAGCCATAAAAAGCAACGGAATATTAAAAAATCATAGATTTACGTTGCTTTCGGGCATTAAAAAAGGATAAATCCAAATCCAGTAAAAGAGCAGTCCTAAATTATTAAATATTGTAAAAAATGACCATGATTTCGTTTATGTTCCTGGTCATTTTTAATATGGATTAAAATCGTACTCGTGCGCATGTTCTGGTCTATCGAAGCACAGCCCCTGTATTTGCAGATGAGACCAGTCTGGTGTAGCGGCTGAGCCAGCCGGAGGTGATCCTCGGTTCCCTCGGTTGCCAGTTTTGCCTTCTTCGGGTGAGTTCCTCTTCGGAGACCCGGACATGGATGCGGTTCCCCGGGATGTCGATATCGATTATATCCCCTTCCTCAATGAGTCCGATCTCTCCTCCGGATGCGGCCTCAGGAGAGACATGGCCGATGGATGCGCCTCTTGAAGCTCCGCTGAACCGCCCGTCGGTAATCAGAGCAACGCTTTTATCAAGCCCCATGCCTGCTAAGGCGGAGGTGGGTCCGAGCATTTCCCTCATGCCGGGGCCGCCTTTGGGACCTTCATAGCGTATCACAACTACATTTCCCGGCAGGATTTTGCCGTCGTAAATGGTGGCTATGGCTTCGTCTTCGCTGTCAAAGACTCGTGCAGGACCGCTGTGGACAAGCATTTCTTCGGAAACAGCGGAGCGTTTAACTACACAACCGTCCTTTGCGATATTTCCCCACAGCACTGCGATGCCGCCGGTTGGACTGTAAGGATCCGACAAGGGGCGGATCACTTCAGGGTTATTATTGATGCGGTCTTTAATGTTCTCTGCAACGCTTTTGCCCGTAACTGTCATAAGAGACGTGTCTATATGACCACCCTCTGCCAGTTGTGCCATCACTGCCGGTATGCCGCCTGCAGCATCAAGATCCTGGATATGAGTGTTTCCGGCAGGAGCCAGGTGACAGAGGTTTGGCGTTTTGCCGCTGATTTTGTTAATAAGGTCAAGATCCAGATCTATTTCCGCTTCTGCAGAAACAGCTAATAGATGAAGGACACTGTTAGTGCTGCAGCCGAGAGCCATATCCACTGCAAGAGCATTTTTCACTGCCGCTTCTGTGAGAATGTCCCGGGATTTTATATCCTTGGCTACAAGATCCATGATCTGCATACCGGCACGCTTTGCAAGCTGGATACGCCCCGAATGTACCGCCGGTATGGTCCCATTTCCGGGAAGAGCGATGCCGATGGCCTCGCAGAGGCAATTCATGGAGTTGGCAGTATACATGCCTGAACATGAGCCGCACCCGGGGCAGGACTTATTTTCCATGGAGACAAGCGCTTCTTCGTCTATAAGTCCGGCTTTTCTGGCCCCGACCGCTTCAAACATGGTGGAAAGGCTGATCTCCCTGTCTCCGTGTGTACCGGCAAGCATGGGCCCGCCGCTTATGACGATGGCCGGAAGGTTGAGGCGTGCAGCTGCCATGACCATGCCGGGAATGATCTTGTCACAATTTGGAATAAGGACCAAACCATCGAAACAATGGGCAAGAGCCATGGTTTCAACGCTGTCTGCGATTAGTTCTCTGCTTGGTAGAGAATACTTCATCCCCTCATGGCCCATGGCGATGCCATCGCATA
>JAKJCD010000067.1 GCA_022706625.1 Bacillota bacterium
TTTGAAGTATGACATACAGATGAGAGGAAAAAGCGTACTGATTGGCATATAAAAGAACATATAAATTACACCAATCCAGAGCAGAGCAAAGAGGCCCCTGTTTTGCTTTAATACCACATACCCCTCTTTCATATCCTGTAAAAACTGTTGTCTTTTCGTTTCTGGACATAGTTCAGGCGTTGGTATGGACGAAATCGCAACAGTCACACAGGCAAGGATTGCACCCACAATATCTAACAATATAATTGCATTAAGAGGCCAAACAGCATATAAAAACGCTGCGGCAGCTGGACTGATAATCGCACTTACTGCTTGCATGGTCTGCGTGTAACCAGCGCATTTTGTAAGTTCCTCTTTTGGCACAATCATAGGTGTTGCTGCGCTGAATGCTGGAGAATGAAAAGCAGTTCCCGCACTTCGGATTAACAGGACAACCATAATAGACCATACGGGCAATTCCATGTAAAACGCCACCAGCGCCAGAATACCGCCAGCGGCGGCAATTATCAAATCCGCACCAATCATTACGCTTTTACGGCTGTGCCGGTCAACAAAAGCACCTGCAAACGGGCCTAAACAGGCTTGCGGCAAAAATCCAATCAGTGTTGCCGCCGTCAATATGATTGCAGAATTAGTTTTCGCAACCAAATAAAAGATAATGGCCATTTGCAAAATACCGCTGCTAATAAAGGATATTGCTTGTCCGGCAAGAAGTGTAAAATAAGTTTTTCTCCATGAATTGTTGTTTTGGGTCATAATGCGAACCTCCTTTTTTATTGCATTGTTCCTTTGTTTCTGCAATAAAAAGCAGGCGTTGTCCCACAGAGAGGGCAGACGCCTGCATAACAACAAAGCACGAAAAAACACCACGATACAGTTCAAAGACTGCTCGTGTCAAACCTACGTGTTCCTTTGCATACGCACGCAAAAAAAGCCCACCATCATGTGGAAAGGTACTTCTACTTTTTATTGCTTATTAGCGTACACAAATTAACACACGTAAGCCTCCTTCCAATCTCAAACTGTCGCACAGTATAACACACATCCGATAGACTTGTCAACCATTTTTAACCTTGTTTTCCATCTTGTTTTTCCATCTCTTACGGGCAGTAGCAAAGCCAGGCGAGCCAGTCAACGGTCAAGATGAACGGCGCTTTCAGCGCCGCCGTTGACAGTCTCGCCCGTCTTTGCTAATGGGTAATCAAGGCGGGAAAGCCATTTTAGGGCTTTCCCGCCCATTTCAATTTTGGGAGAAGAAAGGCCCCAAAATGAACGAGTGCGGCCAAACACTTTTAGGGATTGGCCACCTTGTCCACCCATCCAGCGGGGCGGCGGGGAACGGTCAAGGCCGGGCGTCAGCCCATTCATTTCAGCCTTGACGGTTTCCTGCCGTCCTGCTACTTTTCCCGGAGTGTGGCCACACATCTGGTCACGGTGTCCAGAGCTTTGGGACTTTTTGTCCCATAGGCCGGGGGCGGAGGACGAGGGACGGGGGCTTTCATAATACGCCCTGTCTGCTGCTGAAATCAGCCCTTTGTTTCCGGCTTACCAGCCCCAAACAAAGCCCTGCTTTCCTGCCGCGTCAAATACCGTTGCCCTCCCCGGCGGCAACGGTATTTTCAGGGCAACGCCGACAGAGCGTATAACACACTACACTTTGCTCCGCAAAGTCGTGTGCCAAATGGGGCGCTGCCCCCTTTGGAAACCCCCGCAACAAACAGGTGCTATGCACCCAGCCGGGAGCATAGCGCCGTTTGTTGTCAGCAGCCCGTTTCACGGTCTGCGTGTAGTTCCTTGTAAACTGACCTAAGCATATGAAGAAATAGAAAAGAAGATGGCTGAAATAGATTATCCGGAGCCACGCGAACATTGGGAATGGTATACTAAATCACCATATTTAAAATTTTGGAAATTACAAGAAGAAGGAGGATCAAATCCTTTTTGGGAAGAAGAAGCTGACGGTATTACATATTATCTATACGATGAAAACGCAGAAGAAGTAGTATATAGCACGATAGACAATTCGTTTTTTGATGAATGGATGTCCGAAAGCTGGGGTAATGATTGGAAGGACACATTCCCGATATACAGATCGAAAGATGATTTTGTGGTTCCTAAAACGATTTTATAGTTTTTAAGTGATAAAACACAATTTTAACGACATTTACAATAGCATCGCACAAAGCGGCGCTATTGCTGTTTATAAGTCGTAATCGAAGGAATTCTCACAATGTTTTAAAGAACAGTAAGTAACAGTATTATATTATTTTGTTGATCTAATACCGGGAAGATAAGGGTTTCTTATCTTTTCGGTATTTTTTTGTTCAGGTGAAGACATGAGCTGAGTCGGATTACTTACTACTCCGGTCAAATCGAAAATGTGATCTTGCCGGTGTTAGAGTCGGGCGGAATCGACCAGCCAGAGTCGCATAGAAATGACCAATCACAGTCAGGTTACATGTTGTACATTACAATGGAAATGTATACTATCCGATCTCTAAAGAAGATATACCTATTGATTAGGGTGATCAGGATTGGGAATATACACATGATGTTCTTATGTTAGATTCTCATATTAAGATCATAGATTATATTCCTTTATTCGATTATGTAAAACCAAGCGTATCCGTATTAAAAAATGAAAAAAATGGAAACGGTTATGTTTACATTAGTGTTTTAATTGGAGAGACCAGGGATTATTTCAAGCTGTCTGAAGAAGAAAGCCAATAGTCTCATACTTTGAAAACACGATATTACTGATCCACGCAAGGGCACCGCATTACGCGGTGCTTTTGTAATATCAGCGCTAATCTCATCCAAAGATGCCCTTGCTCCCCGTATATGTTATAATGTCTGATTGAATGAGGTGATCTGACTTATGAAAATCGTTATAGCAGGTTGCGGCAAACTTGGCTTTGATCTTGCCAGACAGCTTTCGGAAGAAAAACATGATGTTACGGTTATAGATACCAATCCGGCAAAGCTTGAAAAAGCTCTTGCTGCTCTTGATGTACAGGGAGTTGAAGGAAACGGTACATCTTTCCGCACACAGATGGAAGCGGATGTAGGATCCAGCGATTTGATGATCGCGGTGACAGGTGCCGATGAAGTCAATCTCCTCTGTTGTCTCATTGCAAAGCGTGCAGGTGTAAAACGTACTGCCGCCAGAGTAAGGAATCCCATTTACAACGAAGAGGTACAGTTCTTTTCCGGACAGCTTGGTCTTTCCATGACCATCAATCCGGAGCTTGCCTGTGCCCAGAATATAGCGAGGCTCTTAGAAGTTCCCGGTGCTCTTGAGATCACTTCCTTCGCAAAGGGAAGAGTGGATCTCATACAGGTACCTGTTCCCGAGGGCTCGGTGCTTGATGGAATGAGTATCATAGAGTTTGCCTCCAAGATCATGAAGGGAACTCTTATCTGTGCCATACGAAGAGATAAGGACGTCATTATCCCCGACGGACGCACTATACTCCGCACGGGAGATGATATGTATGTTATCATCCCGCCTTCACAGATCCATAAGCTCTTAAACAGGATAGGCGTAAAGGAGAAGCCGATCCGCAATGTTATCATCGCAGGCGGTGGTACCACCGCATACTATCTTGCAAAGCGTCTTGAGAAAGATGCCATGGATGTCAAGATAATAGAGCGTGACAAGGCAAGAGCAGAACACCTCAGTACCATGCTTCCCAATACTATGATAATCAACGGTGATGCATCAGACCGTGCGCTTCTCATGGAAGAGGGCATAGCCGACAGAGACGGTTTTGTTACTCTTACCAATATGGATGAAGAGAACATGGTGCTCAGCATGTTTGCACATAAGGTTGGACATGCCAAGACCATTACCAAGCTCAACTATGTTTCTTTTGAGGAAGTGGTAGATGATCTTCCGATAGGTTCTATTGTCAGTCCCAAGGCATCTACTGCGAAGCTTATCCTTCAGTATGTCCGTGCTATGGAGAATTCTTACGGAAGTAATGTGGAGACGCTCACTCGTATCCTGGACGGAAGAGTAGAGGTGCTTGAGTTTGCGATAAAGAATGAGTCGGATGTTACGGGCAAGCCCATCATGGAGCTTTCCCTCAAGAACGGACTCCTCGTGTGTGCGATACTGCGTGAAGGCAAGATCATAACACCCGGCGGACATGATGATATCCGTGTCGGTGATAATGTAATGATAGTTACTACCAACAAGGGACTTAAGGATATCAGGGATATATTACAATAACGGTGTCGGTATGAACTTTGCAATGATCTTTTATCTTCTCGGAAGAGTTATACAGGTGGTGGGAGCCATGATGGCGGCGCCTTGTGTTGTAGCTCTTATCTACAGAGAACGTTCCGGAATATTTTTTCTCTTCTGCGGCATAGCGATGTTCGCAGTCGGTACTCTTTTTACGATAAAAAAACCTGCAAATAAAAAATTCTATTCACGTGAAGGTTTCGTGATGACTGCTCTCAGCTGGATCGTTTTATCGGCAACGGGAGCGATCCCCTTTTGGCTCTCCGGAGAGATCCCTTCATATACGGATGCGCTCTTTGAGTGTATATCGGGATTTACCACCACAGGTGCTTCCATAGTACCTGCCGTAGAGGATCTTTCGCACTGTGTTAATTTCTGGAGATGTTTTATCCAGCTCATCGGTGGAATGGGAGTACTTGTATTCCTCCTGGCGCTGCTTCCCGTTACCGGCCAGGATCTTTATATCATGAAGGCGGAAAGCCCGGGACCCAATGTGGGAAAGCTTGTTCCGAAGGTCAGGCAGACGGCTTATTACCTTTATGTGATCTATTTTCTCCTGACAGGAGCGCTTATCGTTTCTCTTATCATCGCGGGAATGCCTGTTTTTGACAGCATCTGTACCGCTTTTGCAACGACAAGCACCGGCGGCTTCGGAGTGAGGAATGATTCCATAAGCAGTTACGCACCGCAGGTTCAGTATGTCATTGCGGCATTTCTTTTTCTTTCGGGATTCAATTATAATTTCTATTTCTATTTCAAATCCGGTCATTGGAAGGATGCTTTTAAGATCGAGGAAGTCAGGCTCTATGCCGGGATCTTTATATTTATCCTCCTCGTGATAGCGGGAGCATTGATCTTTATAAGCGGTATGGATACCGAGAGCGCCTTCAGGCACTCATTCTTTCAGGTGGGATCCATAATGACAACTGCAGGATTCTCTTCGGCGGATTTTGATATGTGGCCCGCCATATGCAGAGAGCTGCTGATACTGCTCATGTTCATAGGCGGATGTGCGGGAAGCACCTGCGGCGGAATCAAGGTCAGCCGCTTATTGCTGTATATCAAGATGATAAAGAGAGAGGTGTCGGGACTTTGTCATCCCAAGTCGGTCAGCGTCATCAAAATGGACGGGAAGAAAGTGGACGGAGCCATACTTAAATCCGCCATGGTATTTCTTTCTGCCTATGCCGTTATATTTGTGGTATCCATACTTCTCATCAGTCTTGACGGATTTGATTTCACAACGGATTTTACGGCCGTGGCATCTGCGCTTGGAAATATCGGCCCCGGTTTTTCCGGAGTAGGTCCTACGAAGAATTTCACGGCATTTTCAGACTTTTCAAAATACGTTCTTATGTTTGATATGCTTGCGGGACGTCTTGAGCTCTTCCCTATGCTGGTTCTTCTTACACCGGCCACCTGGAAGAGGCGTTAGTATTTTGCAAAAGTCCCAAAAAAATCTCGAAAAAAACCTTAATCTATGATAAAATTAACAAGTAGTTTTACAGTTCCAAAGAAAAAGGAATGGGGGAAAGTTCATGTTAGCTGCACTCATACCGCTGTTTGACCACAATACAAATGTATGCGCGTATTCGATCTTTGCGCAGAAGGAGAATTTCCTTCTCAATCCGCGCATGCTTGGTGTTGGAAGATATGACGGAGCATCGAACATCGAAGGAATGGAGATAGTAGAGAGCATGGGGCTTAACACAGTCTCAGGCGACAATATGGTATTCATTGAGATGAATAACATATCTCTTTTTTCGGATATTTCGGGACAGTGTGATGCACCTCATGACAAGCTGGTACTCCTTATCGACAAGGATCTTCCGGCGGAGGAGAGATATATAGAGCGCATAAAGGAGCTTCACGCAGATCATTATAAGTTTGCGATCCGTAAGCTTCCGGTTAATCAGTTTGAAGCGTATCGCGAAGTCCTTTCAATGATGGATTTCGTATTCCTGAATCACAAGAAGATCGATATCACCAAGGCTAAGCTTTATTTTTCGAGGATGTATCCGAATGTGAAGCTGGTTGCAGTTAATGTTAATTCCAAAGAAGATTTCGATGTGCTGCGTGAAGGTGGCGGATATGATCTCTATGAAGGTGAATTCTTCCGTACTCCCGTTAAACACGGCGCAGAGGAAATAGCACCTCTCAAGGTCAACTATCTGGAACTCCTGAATATCGTTAATGATATTGATTTTGATCTGACTGATGCGGCAGATGTTATCGGGCGTGACCCCGCTCTTGTTATCTCGCTTCTTGAGATGGTCAACAGGATGACGGTCAACTCCGGCATCACATCCGTAAGACATGCGGCAGCAATGCTGGGTCAGAGAGAATTGAAAAAGTGGATCAATACGGCCGTTACCAGAGAGCTTTGTACGGATAAGCCCAGTGAGATCCTTAGGATCTCTCTCATCAGAGCAAGATTTGCAGAGAATCTTGCACCGGTATACGAAATGGCCGGTCTTTCTTCCGAGCTTTTCCTTATGGGTCTGTTCTCGGTACTTGATATCATCCTGGAGCAGCCTATGCAGGAAGCCCTCGAGATGGTAAAGGTATCCAAGGAGATCAAGGAAGCACTGGTAGACAGGTCAGGTCCTTTTGCGGCGGTATATGACTTTATCATTCAGTATGAATCAGCATCCTGGCAGGAAGTATCCAGACAGATGGTTCTTGCGAACATAGAAGAGGATACGATCTATAAAGCATACGTCGATGCTCTCCGCTGGTTCAAAGAACTTTTTGAAATAGGAAGATAACAAAAGGCCGGCGAATACGCCGGCTTTTTTACTTTACGGAAAACACATGAAAAAGAGACTGATATGGGGGCGTTATGCGGCCCGAAGGATACTCGATAAAAAATTCCATATAAAGCCACGAGCTGACAGATATGCCGGAAGGCAGATGTCTGATATTGATACGGCTTCGGATAAGATAAAAGAATATCTGAAAAGCGGTAAAGCGTTTATGGCCGGCAGGCTCGGGCTTTTTGAGACTGCGGTCATGCGCATGTATGAATTCGAGATAAAGAAAAAATATGCGCTTACGATGGAGAATCTTTATAACTGCGCGGGATTTTTTCCGAATGATATAACTCTGGGGAACAGATTCAATGAAGTCATGCAGGACGCGCTGTCACAGACAGATGTTTATGCAAGAAACGAGCAGTTTCTGGAAGATTATTTTATTTCTAAGTGCCTGCCTGAGGAGAGCTGCATCGGCAGGACCTTCGGCGTGTTTGACGTATTTGATCTGAAAGATTCCTGGAGCAGTGCTCTTGCGGGCAAAAAGGTTTTGGTGGTGAGTCCTTTTACCGAAAGCATAAGCTCACAATATGAGAAGAGAGAGAAACTTTTTGCGGGAACGGATATACTTCCTGCTTTTGAATTAAAAACCTATAAGAGTCTTCTTACTGTAGGAGACTTAAAGGATGACAGGTTCGATAACTGGTTTGAAGCCCTTGATCATATGAAGCGTGAGATACTTGCTATCGATTTTGATGTGGCGCTTTTGGGATGCGGAGCATACGGATTCCCTCTTGCGGCTGAGATCAAGAAGGCGGGACGACAGGCGATACATATGGGCGGCGTACTTCAGATACTCTTTGGCGTCATGGGAAGAAGATGGGACGGATCCAGATTCGGCGGGCTTGATAAGATGCCCGAAGGATTGAAGAAGTATTATAACGATGCCTGGATCTACCCCTTGGAGGGCAAGCCAAAGGAAGCCGGCAAGGTTGAATACGGACCGTACTGGAATTAGAGGAGCGTACAGCGACATTGAAGAAGAAAAAAAATAAACATCATATACCCGGGGCCTGGAAAAACGAAAGCGAGAAGATGATAAAAGTCCGTAAGGCTCTGTTCCATGCGGTGGATGTGGGATATACCGAAGATATACAGGGAAGAGCCTACGATTTTCTTAATCTGATCGTTATCCTTATCAACCTTGTGGTTACCGTGATGATGACCTTCAAAGAGATGATGGCGGCTTACGGCGGGATACTGCAGACCATAGAAGCTGTGACGGTATTCTTTTTTGCCTTAGATTATCTTTTGAGATTATATACATCATCATTTCTTTTCCCTGCAAAGAAGCCCTGGTCGGCGTTGTGGCATTATATTATTTCATTTAACGGTATAGTTGATCTGTTATCGTTTTTACCTTATTATCTGCCGTTTTTCTTCCCGTCGGGTGCTGTGGCATTCAGAATGTTCCGCGTGATGAGGATATTCAGGCTCTTCAGGATAAATGCTTACTATGATTCGCTGAATGTCATAACGGAGGTCTTAAAGAGCAAGGCCAAGCAGCTTATCTCCTCGGTTTTTATCCTTCTGTTATTAATGCTTGCGGCGAGTCTGTGTATGTACAGTGTGGAAAATCCCGCGCAGCCGGAAGTATTTGATAATGCATTGTCCGGTATATGGTGGGCTTCCGCAACGCTAATGACCGTAGGCTACGGAGATATATATCCCATTACGGCAACGGGAAAGATACTGGGAACTATAATCACATTTTTGGGCGTGGGAGTGGCTGCCATACCTACCGGTATCATTTCCGCAGGTTTTGTGGAGCAGTACAGCAGACTTCAACAGGTGGGAAACCTTGTATCGGGCACGTCAATGCAGTTTATCCGGGTAGCCCTGGATCCGAATGACAACTGGATCGGAAAGACCATAAAGGAACTGGATCTCCCCGATGAAGTGATAATCACCGCAGTGACGAGGAACGGCGAAGTGATAATTCCGAGAGGAGATTTGGAGCTGGAAGAGGAAGATGTGCTGGTATTCGGTGCGGAACCCTTTACGGACGGGATGAATATAGCTCTTAAGGAGATAAAGCTCACTTCGGATCATGACTGGAAGAATAAGATGATAAAGGAGCTGGATATTTCCAGACAGACCTTTATCGTATCGGTTAAGCGCAAAGGCAAAACCATGATCCCCAACGGGTCATTAAAGCTTGCAGAGGGCGATGTGATCATACTTTACAGCAAGGGATGAGCTTCTGTAGGCGAAAAACTATATTTAGTAATACAAAAAACAGTGCCGAGGCACTGTTTTTTTAGGTTAACGTAATTCAAAAAGTACTACCGGATGTGTCAAAAAATATAATTTGATACAAAATCTATGAAAATAACTACCATTATTCTGAAAAAAGTGTATAATTATGAACGTGGCATGTAAAAAATAAGACACAACATATAGTTACGCTTGTGTCTGAGTTTTAGCTTTAAGCAGCGGTAATACCGGCTGAATAAAAGCGGGGGAAGTTCTGTGAGAAACAGAGGTTATCGATTTATCATCAGAGATCTTGGCTTTGGCCATGGATGCGCTGTGATGTGTATCAATGCAGCTTGTATCAATGCTCTTATTAAGGAATACGGCATAGATCCTGTGATCTTCAGAAAGCTGACATGGGAAG
>JAKJCD010000068.1:0-275 GCA_022706625.1 Bacillota bacterium
CGTTCCAAGTCCCGAACCATACTCTGGTCTCAACGGAAATATAACTCCCATCCTTTTTAATAAACGGCAACGGACAGTAATCCATTGTACCTTTAAACATCTCGCCAAGTATTCTTCCTGCGTCCGCTCTGTATTCGGCGGGGTGTACGTCCAGAATATGCATTTTTGTCAGCTCTTCGTAAGAATACCCAAGTTTCTCTTCTACAGCTTTATTAACATGAATAATGTAACCCTGCTCAGTAGCTACAAAAATTAAATCGTTTACCGCTTCAAAA
>JAKJCD010000068.1:285-9261 GCA_022706625.1 Bacillota bacterium
TGGCGGCGGCAAGTATGTATTCTCCGTCGGGGAAGGAACGCCATTCAATATATCTATAGGAACCATCCTTGCATTTATAGCGATTGGTAAAATTAAGGACCGTATTCTGTTCGCTCAAATCAGCCATTGCTCCAAGTGTCGCCTCTATATCCTCGGGATGTACGAAATCGAGGAACTTCCGACTCTCCAGCTCTTCAACAGAGTACCCTAAGATATGCTCCCAGGCAGAATTCACCTTTAAAAAGTTCCCATAAATATCAGCAATACATAAAAGATCCAGATTCACGGTAAAAAATTTTTCTAACATTTTGCTATAGTCTTTCATGCAGCTGCTCACCCTTTTAAGAGTTTCCATTTCCTCGCCTTTGGTATCATATTTTTCTTTTTTGCCGTGACTGTTTATTCTTATCTTAATATATCGGCTCTTTTCAGCCCTGCTTTAATCGCCGCATCAAAACAATGTGGCAAGGGGACGCTTTGTTTGCCACCAGGAGAATTAAGGTGGCAAACAAAGCGTCCCCTTGCCCCGGGTGCACAAACGCTATTTGCAGAAATCCATGGCAACGCTAGCATAGATCAGCGTTGTCGGCACAAGAGTATCGACCCTGATATTTTCTGTTGCCGAGTGGGCGCTTTCTATATCCCCCGGGCCTAAAACTATTGTGGGAACTTTCCCATAATAGTTTATCAAACCACCGTCGCTCCAGGCAGAAAAGGCTAGGATTTCCGGCTTGGATCCGGTCACATCCACGATTGCCTTTTCAGCCGATTTAACTACAGGATCCTGAGGATCGGTGTTCATCGATTCATGGATATAGTGCCCATCCATATAGCTTATTTCCATGACCTTTATCCCAGCTTTGAACGTTGGATCTTCTGCGCTCAACTCATCAATGACCTGTTGGTACTCCTGTACTATATCATCGAAGCGCTCTCCGGGGATCCAGCGCCTGTCTAACTGAAGAATGCATTCTCCGGCCACAGTGCTCGGCTGGGTCCCCCCTTTGATAAAACCGTAGTTCATACTTGGGCTTCCGATAATCGGATGAGGTCTCTTTTTTTCAATCTTTGGAATCAGCTCATTCTCCAATTTGCTGATAAAAATTGCAGCTTTTTGTATCGCATTGATACCTTCTTTTTGTCTTGATCCATGGACGGTTTTCCCGGTAAACGTAAATTCAAACCACTCCAGACCGCGATGTCCAACGCAGATATCCATATTCGTCGGTTCGCCGACTATGGCCGCATCAGGCATCTTGGTACAGTTTTCCAGCCAGGCCCTGGTGCCCAGGCTCTTAGCTTCCTCATCGATGAGCGCCCCAAAGATTAGATCCCCTGCTATTTCTATTTCCGCTCTTTTAATAGCAGCCATAGCCATCATCATGCAAGCCAGACCGCCCTTCATGTCGACTGTCCCGCGGCCATATATACAGCCGCTCTTGATTATAGCTTCGTACGGATCTCCGGGCATATCGTAAGGCGGAACAGTATCGGTATGCCCCGTGAGCAGCAGGGTTTTCCCCCTGCCCGTCCCCTTAAGAGCTGCAATTACATTGAATCTTCCGTCTTGAACCGGGATAAGCTCCGCTTCTATTCCCTCACAAATAAAGAAATCATGTATGTACTCAGCTGTTTCAGTTTCCTGATTTTTAATCCCTTCATGGCTTGGAAAGCTGACCAGCTTCGTCAGCAGATCTATTATTTCCTGCTCGGAAAAACTCTCCTTGATCTTTTTCAATACATTACTCATTCTTCGTTCTCCTATGGCGGGGGAATAGGTTCAAAGCTATATTCAGCAATATTTTTGTTGATCAAATTACCGCCCGCTGCTTACCTGCCTTGCTGCTTCAAATTCCTGAACTATGCTTTCTTCTGGTTCTCTTGATAATACGGAGACAATTATAATGAATATACATGAAACAACAAATGCAGGAAATAGCTCATATATGCCGAAAATCCCACCCATCGGTTTCAGCACTAATTTCCATAAGAAGACCATGCCGCCGCCGCTTAGCATGCCCGCTATCGCTCCCGATCTGGTCATGCGTTTCCAGAAAAGGGAGAAGATCATCGCAGGGCCGAAGGTGGCCCCAAAACCCGCCCAAGCAAAAGAGACCACAGTAAATATCACACTGTTTTCATCCAAAGCAATAACCATGGAAAGAAGAGCTATCACAAGCAAGGTAATTCTGGTGCAATATAGGATGGTCTTGTCGGAGGCATCCTTTTTTAGCAGGCCATGGAAAATATTTTTGGAAAAGGCCGAAGCTGCAATCAGCAGATAAGAATCCGAAGAGCTGATTGTGGCGGCAAGGATCCCCGCCATCACTACACCTGCTATTATTGGAATAAAAAAGCTGGTAGAAATCAAAATAAAGATATTTTCTGCGGAACTCTGCGTCAGGAATACATTTGGATACAAAGATCTTCCGATGATGCCGATGGATACTGCGGCGAAAAGAGAAATGGCGCACCAAACCGTTGCTATTCTTCTGGACATCTTTAAAGACTGTGGGTTTTTGATTGCCATGAACTTCAGAAGTACCTGCGGCATCCCAAAGTATCCCAGCCCCCAGGAAAGTGTAGAGATTACTGTTAAAAGTCCATATGGAGCAGCATCTCCAAACAGAGGCCTGCCGCCTGCATCCAGCTGCTGGATTCCTTCTGCCATTGTCGGCTGAGCTATTCCGAAGAACTCAAAGAAGCCAGGGATCTGCTGCACATTTTCCATAATTGCCTGTATTCCCCCTGCCGCAGTCGTCCCGGCGATCAGAACGACCACCAAAGAAAAGAACATCACGACGCCCTGCATGAAGTCGGAAGCACTTTCGGCCAGGAATCCGCCTATATACGTATAACAAACCACAAAAATCGCTCCCGCGATCATCATGTATTGATATTTTATATCAAATAAAGTACTGAAAAGCTTGCCCATAGTCACCAGGCAGCTTGCTGCGTAAACAGTGAAAAAGACCAATATAAAAAATGCCGCTATTGTCATGAGCACTTTTTTATTCTCTTTGAATCTGTTGCTGAAAAAGTCCGGGATAGTTATTGAATTTCCGGCTATTACAGTGTAATTTCGAAGTCGTTTCGAAACAAACAGCCAATTCAAATAAGTTCCGATAAGAAGCCCGATCGCCGTCCACACCGCATCGCTTAGACCATACCAATATGCGACTCCCGGCAACCCCATGAGCAGCCATCCGCTCATATCCGAAGCCTCGGCGCCCATTGCCGTGATCCATGGCCCTAAGGATCTGCCGCCAATTAAATAATTACTGCTGCTCTCTCCTGCTCTTCTTGCATAATGCAATCCGATGCCGATAACCACTGCCATGTAAAGAATCATGGCAATAAAAATCTGTCCCTTTTCTCCAATCATAAATAATCCCTCACTTAATTTTCGTTGTTATTTGATGTTGACCCGGTTCAATGATACCGTGTTATAACATCGCTTCGGTATTCAAGACAAAAAAATAAAAAATGCAGTACGAATTAACTCTATCAGATTAGCGGGCTGCTGTAAATAATCAATATTATCAATATAATCAGGGTATTTTACTTTTGATGTGGGTAGTTTTTGTAAATTACCTTTTTTCAATTCATATGCTTTGTGGTAAACACCGATTAGGCCATGGATATACTACCGGATAAGGCTTTCTCAATTAATGATTAAACACAATTGAGTGGTTAACTAGATTATATGCTTAAAAAAGAATATCACACGATATTCAGTAAATGGTTCGTAGTTGATTTATAAAAACAAATTTGGTGGCAAGGGGTGGCAAGGGGACGCTTTGTTTGCCACCTTGCCATACTTAAAAATATAAGAGCATAAGCCCTAAAAATAGGTTAAAATAAAAGAGCAGTGCATAAGCATTCTAATGATGTGCGCAGGATTATTTTTTGAATTTTATTTACATGGATCGCAGTATTAATAAATTGAAAAGGGGTCGCAATGGACAAAGTTGAACTGTGAATTTGAACAGGGGGGAGATAATCATGGACAAATCCGAAATTAACAGAGGGGAATGGCGCCAAATTCAAATGAAGGCTATAAGAAAAAGGCACTCCGTGCGGGCCTACATCGACCGGGCAATCGAGCCTGACACATTGAGTCTGCTTAATCAATATATAAATGAATGCAACCGGGAGAGCGGATTCAATATCCAGCTTTGTGCAAATGAACCCGCTGCTTTTTCAGGGGCCATGGCCAGATACGGCAAATTCCGCAACGTAAAGAACTACATAGCAGTGGTGGGAAAGGACGATAACAGCCTTGATGAAAAAGCAGGCTACTACGGCGAGAAAATCGTATTAAAGGCTCAGGAACTCGGCCTCAATACCTGTTGGGTCGCTCTGACCTTCAGCAAGAGCAAGACTAAAAAAACCATTAAAATAAAGCGTGGCGAAAAGCTGTTGCTGGTCATTTCCTTGGGTTATGGTGAAACGGACGGCATCTCGCATAAAGGAAAAACCATCGAACAACTCTGCCGAACAGACGGCAAGATGCCGGAATGGTTCCGTAATGGGATGGAAGCCGTCCAGCTTGCCCCCACTGCCAGGAACCAGCAGAAATTCATTTTCCACCTGACCGGAGATGAGGTAAAAGCCGAAGCCGGCACCGGCTTTTACACTAAAGTAGATCTTGGCATTGCCAAATGTCATTTTGAAATAGGCTCCGGCAGGAAGCTGATGCAGGAGCCATAAAGCGGGACGGTTTTAAGCTCTGATTTTTATCTTTTCAGGGTTGACGAGTCACTTTGATTTTGGTCATATTTGCTGACCGGGATGTTCAGTGGAGGCTGGTTTTCGTCGAGCCTATGCGGGAGGAGAAAGCTGAGGCAGTTATGAAACTATCTAATGATGATTACAAACTATTTCTTGAGCATGTGCCGGGGCTTCTTGCCATTGACATGGAAGGCAATATCGTGTACATGAGCGAGCAGTGCGCCGATTACCTGAGAGTCGATCTGGAAGGATCCATAGGGAAGAAAGTGGACCATGTTTTCCCCTACACAAAGATGCTGGAGGGTCTGAAAAGCGACAAGGTTCAAATCGTTTTTTATAATTCGAACGTGGGCATCGGCATCAGCGTTCACGTACCTGTATATAAAGGCAAGACTAAGATGGGCTTGCTGGAATATGATGTGATCCAGGGGTCGGAATTCCTGTATGAGTTTTCGGATCAATACAGGCAGTTCCTCGATCAGGAGTTTAAATTCCTGTCACATGAAATTTCAAATCTCTCCGGCACAAAATACACGATCAACAATATCATCGGCAATTCGGAACAGATCGTCAGCCTCAGGGAGCAGATAGCTCAAGCCGCTCATACCAATTCCAATGTTTTGATAACCGGCGAAACCGGGACCGGAAAGGAACTCGTAGCTCATTCAATACATAATCTGAGCGGCCGTCGGAATGATCCTTTTGTGCGCATCAATGCTTCGGCTTTGCCGGAATCGCTGGAAGAGTCCGAGTTATTCGGCTATGATGCGGGCTCCTTCACAGGAGCTTTAAAAGAAGGGAAAAAAGGCAAATTTGAACAGGCGGATAAAGGGACTTTTTTTATCGATGAAATCAACCAGATGTCCATGAGGTTGCAGCCTAAAATCCTGCGAGCCATTCAGGAAAAAGAAATCAACAGGATAGGCGGATCCGCATCCATTTCTATTGATACGAGGATAATCACTGCAACAAATACGGATCTGAAACAGCTGATCAAGGAAGGCAAATTCAGAGAAGATCTCTACTACCGGTTGAATGTTATAGAAATCCACACTCCCTCACTAAGAGACCGGTTAACGGATCTGCCTTTGTTAACCGAGTCCGCCGTCTCTGAATTGAATCAGGTCATGGGGAAAAAGGTGTCGAAGATCGATCCTGTTGTATATGAAATGTTCAAATCCTATGAATGGCCGGGAAATGTCCGGGAGCTGCACAATGTGATCGAACGGGCCATGAATTATGTTGAAAGCGATTCTCTTTTGCCCGAGCATTTTAAATTCAAGCAGGTCTTTTTTGAGAAATTGGACGAGTCCGCTTATTATAATATCAATATTAATACAGATCAGAAAAATGTCTTTGAAAGCACAAACCCGATTGGGACGTTGAAAAAAACCGCAGAAAAAGAATTTATAATTAAAGTGCTCTCGGACTGCCGCAATAATAAAAGCCAAGCTGCAAAAGTCTTAAAAATATCCAGGCCGCTGCTTTATCAGAAGATGAACAGACTGGGCATTAATTTATGATTTAAATAAAGGGCATTAACATGTAAGTGTTGAAATACAGTGTAAGCCTAGACGAACAGTTTTGCAAGAGCAAGCAAAACTCTGAAATGTGTGGAAGCGGTCACAATATTCAGATAATAACCGGTTCTTTGGTGTCAGCTTGTACTGACACCACTGTTTTTTCAAACATCAAAACCCACAAACTTCAATGTTTTTCGGCTGGCATGGCTTTTGCGTTACTAAAAAGCGAATAACGTTATTCTCTTTTATTATTATTAAGGAGGGAAATATGGAGCTTGTATCGAATTATGGAATTATAAGTCTAATTCCTGTAACAGTGGTCATCACCACTGCCGTCATTTCTCGCAGAACCGTCGAACCGTTGATATTGGGTGCGTTAGTCGGTTATGCAATCCTTTATAAAGCATCCTTTTTTACGGAATTCCTTTACGGATTCACTACGATCATATCGGAAAACGGGTGGTTTATTCTGGTGTTCGGACTTTACGGCATTGTGATCGTACTGCTGGAAAAGTCGGGCGGAGCATTGGGGTTCGGCGATTTTGGCGCAAAGGTGGCGAAAACGAGAGCATCGTCCCTGCTCATTACATGGGTACTGGGCATCCTTGTGTTTATTGATGATTATTTGAACAACCTGGGCGTCGGCACGGCGATGAGGAATATAACCGACAAGCATAAGGTCGCCCGGGAGTATCTGGCTTTTGTCGTTAATTCAACAGGGGCAGCCGTATGCGTACTGGTACCCATGTCATCCTGGGCCATACTGATGGTTTCAATTTATGATGAGCTTGGAGTGCAGGTAGACGGCAGCAGTTTCACTGCCTATGTACATACGATCCCGTTCATGTTCTATGCATGGGCGGCTGTGCTGTTCATTCCGTTTCTTGCCACAGGATTAGTGCCTTTGTGGGGACCCATGAAGAAAGCCCAGTTGAGATCGAATGAGGGCAATTTATTCCCAGAGGATTCCAAGGTGAAACAGATCAGCGGGTACGAAGATGTCAAAAAAACAAGCATGTGGAACTTTATCGTTCCGATGCTTGCTTTGATTGCGGTAACCCTTTACACCAATGACATATTGATCGGCATGGGCGTGGGATTCGTAGTCTGCATCTTCCTTTATATTCCTCAGAAAATAATGACCATGGGCGAACTTTGCGAGCATTCGGTCGAAGGGTTTAAGAGCATGGTTTTATGTACCGGCATAGTGCTTTCGGCGTTTCTGCTTCAAAGGGCAAACGGTGAGCTGGGATTGACCGAATATGTGATATCCGTAGCAGAGCCCGTAATCAATGCAAAACTTCTGCCGGTTATCGCTTTTATTATTTGCTCGGCCATTGCTTCCGCAACCGGCAGCTTTTGGGGCACCATGACAATCGCATCGCCTATTTTGATCCCCCTGGCAGCCACGCTGGGAGCAGATACGATTTTAGTAGGAGGAGCTATTGTTTCCGCCGGAGCATTCGGGAGCCATACCTGCTTCTTCGGTGACGCCGTTACCCTGGCCTCTGCCGTAACCGGGATAACAAACACCGATTACGCAAAGACCGCACTGCCGATAATAGCAGCCCCCACTGTCGTTGCGCTTATTTTGTTTACTGTGTTTGGTTTTATTATTTAAAGGAGAGAGAAGATGAATAAAGGTAAAGTAAAGGTCGGCATGACTCAGTTTCACTGTGTCCCGGACAGGGCGGAAAATATGAAAAAGGCGGAAGCGCAGATAAGGGCCATGGCGGCAAAAGGGGCAAAGATCATTTGTACTCAGGAGCTTTTCAACGGATTGTATTTCCCACAGACCATTGATTATACAAAATATGATTGGGCTGAGCCTGTAGACGGGCCGACTAATCAGAAGATGATTGCTCTGGCAAAAGAGCTGGATGTCGTCATTGTAAGCAGCTTTTATGAGTATGCCATGGATGGTGTTTACTTTAACAGCGTTGCGGCAATCGATCCGGACGGCACTATTTTGGGTGTATACAGAAAACACCATATCCCCGAAGGTCCCCAGTATATTGAAAAATATTATTTTACACCGGGAGATTCGCCATACATCGTATTTAAGAGCAAGTACGGCAACTTCGGAGTGCTGATCTGCTGGGATCAATGGTTCCCGGAGCCGACACGGATCTTGGCGCTCAAAGGCGCGGACTTTGTATTCTATCCTTCCGCTATAGGTTCCGAACCCGATAATCCGGAATTGGATACGTCTCAAACCTGGATCGATGGTATGAGAGGCCATGCGATCCATAACAACTTCTACGTTTGCGCCTGTAACAGGGTGGGGAGAGAAGATGCCGTTGACGGAAGCGGTTTTATGGAGTTTTACGGCAGGGGCTTTGTGGCCGATCCTTGGGGAAAATTGATTGCGGAAGGTAAATACAACGAAGAGGACATGGTTGTTGCTGAATTGGATTTGGATGAGATCAAAATATCAAGAGACATTTTGCAGTTCCACAGGGACAGGAGAGTAGATTCTTACGGAGAGCTCCTGAAGCTCTGCATTTGCGAATAGGTCAAAGCCGGATGTAAGCAGCGGTAAGCGGAGTGGCACCGGGCATCAATTGAGATGACGGCTGGGTCAATGACAATGCAGGCAATTGAGATGACGGCTGGGTCAATGACAATGCAGGCAATTGAGATGACGACTGGGTCAATGACAATGCAGGCAATTGAGATGACACAGGATGGTAAGCGGGCTGACCTCCGGAGCCGGCGG
>JAKJCD010000068.1:9271-9614 GCA_022706625.1 Bacillota bacterium
CCCAGCCCCGGCGCCAGGCCGCATTATAAGATTTCTAAAATAATAGTAAGGAGCAAGCTATGAAGGCCGATATAATAATCCAAGGCAATGCAGTATTCGACAGTGTCGGTGACAAACCCTTTCAAGGGTTTGTGGCAGTAAAGGGAAACAAAATCTTGAAAGTGGGCTCGCCCAATGGCGCAGCGGAATTCATCGGTGAAGGTACAAGAATGATCGATAGCGGCGACAGGCTGGTTATGCCGGGATTTCATGACAGCCATACGCACTTGTTGCTTGCCGGTATGTACAAGGCCTGCGTAAATCTTGGTGCCGCCCGGTCTGAAGAAGAGGCAGCGCAGATGCT
>JAKJCD010000069.1 GCA_022706625.1 Bacillota bacterium
GTTTCCCGGATCTATGTACCTCTCCATCCGCACAGATCTGAATCGTGTCCTTTGGTTCAATGGTCAGAGCCCTGCATTTCACATAAGTTATTATATCTTTGGCTAAGGGTGATCCAAGGTGGGTACCCTTGCGGTATTTCGCTATTAAAGAGGCAAATTTTCTTCGGCTGACTTTGTTTATAAGGCTCACATCCAAAAGTCCGTCGTCTATTTTTGCCGCAGGTATGCCCTTGAAGCCTCCTCCGTAATATGCGCCGTTGCCGATTGCAACCAATGTAAACTCTCTATCATAAACGCTGCCGTCTTCTAAAGTCACCTTAAGATCCGCTCCCTTGTTGCCGGCGAATACCAGGGCTACTCCGGCTATATAGGCAAATGGGCCTCTAAGAAAAAATTTTTCCTTCAGCATTTCAACCTTTGTGACTACCTCGCAATCCAGTCCGATGTTGAGCACGTTGACGATGAGCCTATCATCACATTTGATCAAATCTATAGGTTTTGCGCTTCCTCTGATCTGTGCTCTTATATCTGAAAAGGCTCTGGGATCTGGAAATATGCGGGCGAAATCGTTTCCTGTCCCTGCCGGAATGAAAGCGATCTCTGCATTAGCGAAACCGAAAGCTCCGTTGGCTACTTCGTTTAAAGTACCGTCGCCTCCGATGGCATAAAAGCGAAGATTTGTATCAGGCTCCTGCAAACAGCAACTTCTTACGTATCTTTCTCCGTCTCCGGTATTGATAGTACGGTGGATCTCATATTCGATGTCCTGTTCTTTGGCCGTCTCAATAATAAGCGGAAGGATCTGCCGCTCCGCTTTTCGGGGCCCTGCAACCGGGTTCAGTATAAAAATATGCTTCATTAATTTCCTCGACTTAAGTATTAAAATATTAATTAAGATTATCATAATTTGCAGTGCCAATACAAGTAAAAGACTAAAAGGACTCAATTATTTGATATTTTCACCGAATGATGATAGAATAATAACACGTTTTATAAAAAGGAGACAATAATGGATAACAGAATCAAAAGGCTGGCTGACGTACTCGTTCATTATTCATGCAATATCCAAAAGGGCGAACGAGTCCTGATAGCTTATGATGGAAATTCGGCCAAACCCTTAGTCAAGCAGATCATAAAGGAAGTATATGCTTGCGGAGGTCACCCTTATGTGGAAATCAAGGACTCCTCCGTTACCCGGGAAATTCTCCTAGGCTGCAGCGAAGAGCAACTAGGATTCATGAACGAATATCTGCTCTATCAGATGAAAGGTATGCATGCCTATATAGGTGTCCGCGCATCTGACAATGCTTCAGAGCATGCCGATGTCCCTTCCTCCCAGCAAAGCCTATACGGCAGAATGCTGAAACCGACATTGCGTCAAAGGATAGACCATTCCAAGTGGGTTGTCCTGCGTTATCCCAATTACTCGATGGCACAGCTTGCAAATACCAGTCTGGAAAATTTTGAGGACTTTTATTTTAACGTCTGTACCCTTGATTACGGAAAGATGGATAAAGCCATGGACGTTCTGAAAGCTCTGATGGATAAAACCGATAAGGTCCATATCACAGGTCCGGGTACAGATTTAACTTTCTCCATAAAAGGCATTGATGCCGTAAAATGCAGCGGAGAACGCAATATCCCCGATGGTGAGATCTATACTGCACCGGTAAAAAAATCGATGAATGGCATAATTTCCTACAATACTCCTTCCGAAGAGGAGGGGTTCACTTTCGAGGAGATCGTTTTTGAAGTGAAGGACGGGAAAATCGTTAAAGCATCATCAAACAATAGCGACCGTATCAACCAGTTGCTTGATACTGATGAAGGCGCACGTTATTTCGGTGAATTTGCCATCGGCATCAACCCTTATATCCTTCAACCTATGAAGGACACTCTTTTTGACGAGAAGATCGCCGGCAGCTTCCATCTGACTCCCGGCTGTGCCTATGAGGATGCCAATAACGGAAATGTTTCTGCCGTTCACTGGGATCTTGTTATGATCCAACGACCTGAATACGGCGGCGGAGAAATTTATTTCGATGATGTTCTGGTGCGCAAGGACGGGCTTTTCGTCCTGCCGGAGCTTGAGCTCCTGAATCCTGAAAACCTAAAGTGAATTGATCTGAGAGATTCGAAATCCCGAAAGCCGGAGCTTTCGGGATTTTGTAAACTATCCGGTATTTTCTCAGTCATTGACAGACTATAATAGAGTCCTCAGCATTCTGATATAGATCTCGTGAAGTCCGGCGATCTTTATATCAGCATCAGCCACTAATGGGTATCTTCCGACTTCGATTCCGTCTTTCATCGCTATTACTTCTCCTACCTGATCCCCCGCCTCCATAGGTGCTTTAAGCTTTTCAAAGAGCACTACAGTTGTTTCGACCTTGTCACGCTCTCCTTTTTTTACCAGCACGCTTATGTCTGAAGACGCTATCGCGTTTATCATCATCGGGGAACCCTTTTCTACCGTGATCCTGCCCAGAGCCTCTCCCTGCTTTGCTATAACTGCGCATTCGCAAGTGGCAAAACCGTAGTCAAGGAGCTTCATTGTTTCCCCCCACCTGTGATGGGTAGTGTCACAACCCAGGACAACGGCGATGAGGGTCAAATCCCCTTTAGTTGCGGATCCGGAAAGACAGTAGCCTGCTTCTTGAGTAAATCCGGTTTTGATTCCATTAGCCCCGGGATAAAGCTTGATAAGGCGGTTGGTATTGGTCAGTTCAAACTCTGTGTGTTTCTTGCCTGCAAGACCGACCAGCACCTTGGTCTGCCAGGTATTGAACCACTCATGAGCTATCTTATGCTTTAATAGCTCTTTCGACATCAGTCCGATATCATAGGCACTGGTGTAATGGTCTGCTGCAGGAAGTCCGTTGGTGTTGACAAAATTAGTATCTTCCATTCCCAACTCCCGGGCCCTTTTATTCATCATTTCTATGAATATTTCTTCCGTTCCCGCAACGTATTCGGCGCAGGCTACACAGGCATCGTTTGCGCTTCCGATGGCCATGCCTTTGAGAAGAGTCTCCACGGCCTGCTGCTCCCCCTGCTCCATGTACATCTGGCTTCCCCCCATGCTTGCGGCTCTTTGGCTGATAGTGATCTCGTCCTTTAATGCTATCCGGCCTTGATCGATTGCTTCTAAGGTAAGCAGCATTGTCATGATTTTCGTGATGCTGGCCGGGGCCAGCCTTTCGTGGCTGTTCTTCTCATAGAGGACAGTCCCGCTGCCGGAATCGATGAGTATAGCGGATTTTGCTGTTTCTGCAAGAACTGCCGCCGTTTCAGCTTTGACCGTAACAGGAATAGACGTCTCTATTACCTGCAGCCGGTCATTGATGAGGACAGGTAAATCTTCCTCATAAGTATCATTGGCAATAACAGAAAGCGTGGGCAATCCAAGCATGAATGCCAAAACCAATGCGGTAAGTTTATATGAAAACAATAAAAAAACCCCCTCCCATACACTCCTTTACTAAAGATATTTCCGTTAAAGGGGGTTTATTCTCTTTAAAACTTAATTAACGGCTGAGCATGCGTTCCCTTATACAATGATCTTTTTGATTAAAGGGCTCTTTTGCGGTTTATCTGCGCAAAGGACGAAGGCTTTAGACGCTTCCTCGGCCGCCCTTGCCACTCGCTCGGAGTCATTTCCGTACACAGTGGCAAGCACAGTCCCGACAGCAGCTTCATCTCCGATCTTTTTTGAAAGGAACAATCCGGCTGAAAGATCTATGTCGTCCTCTTTTTTCTCTCGGCCAGCCCCCGCATGCTGTGAGGCCATCCCTATGCTTCTGGCATCTATAGCGGCTACAAATCCGCTTTCTTTTGCATATATGCTCTGGCTGAAGGATGGCTGCGGAAACAGTCTATAATCATCTGTCACCTTCGGGTCTCCCCCCTGCCCCTGAATGAATTCACGCATCTTTTTAAGGCCTGTGCCTTCCGTCATTGCTTTTTTCGCCATGGCCCTCCCGTCTTCCGGCGTATCTGCTTTCCTCCCGCAATAAACCATATAGCCGGCCAATGTCAGCGAAAGCTCCGTGATGTCATCAGGTCCGCACCCCCGGAGTGTTTCGATAGCTTCGATAACTTCCAGGCTGTTGCCTACGGCCTTTCCCAAAGGCTGGTCCATATCGGTGATCAGAGCAATGGTCTTCTTGCCGTCTGCGTTTCCAATGTTTACCATGTTCCTTGCGAGGGCTTCGGCTTCGGGCATTGTCTCCACAAAAGCGCCTTTACCGCATTTGACGTCCAACACTATGGCATCGCTGCCGGATGCCAGTTTTTTGCTCATTATGCTTGCGGTGATGAGACCGGTGTTGTCCACAGTGGCAGTCACGTCCCGCAGGGCATAGATTTTTTTATCTGCCGGAGCGATTTGGCCTGTCTGACCTATGACGGAGATTCCGATACGATTCACCAGATCAATGAATTCTTTTTCCGAAAGAGAAGTCCGAAACCCGGGGATCGACTCCATTTTATCCACGGTACCGCCGGTAAAACCCAATCCTCTTCCTGACATTTTAGCAATGGGTACGCCGCATGCCGCCGCAAGCGGACCGACTATCAGTGTGGTTTTGTCTCCAACTCCGCCGGTACTGTGCTTATCGACTTTGATGCCTTGTATTGCGGAAAGATCAATCAAGTCACCGGAACGCCGCATCGCATCGGTCAACAAATAGGTCTCTTCGTCATTCAGTTTCTGAAAGTATATAGCCATAAGGAGAGCCGCTGCTTGATAATCCGGTATGCTGCCATAAGTATAGCCTTTTATGAAAAAACGGATTTCATCAGCGTTCAAAGCCATGCCCTGTCTTTTTTTATAGATGATGTCGTACATATTCATATATTTACCTCCGATGGCAACGATGACCGAAAGAGCCTGAATCCTTATCCTGCTCAGAACAGCGGCCTTGGCTCAAAGTGAAACATCTTTTAGAAAGCTTTCTCCGATAGCAGGTGCATCAACTCCGAGATACTCCGCCGCAGTTGCCGAAAGGTCTGCGAAGCTGCTTCTTGTACCGAGATTTACGCCTGCCCGGATGTTTTTCCCGTAGATCAATGCCGGAACATATTCTCTTGTATGATCCCATCCCTTGTGAGACGGGTCGTTTCCGTGATCTGCGCATAGTATCAGCACATCTTCGTCCTTCATTGCCTTAATGATCTCGGGAAGCCCGGCATCAAATTCCTCCAAAGCCATGCCGTAACCGATACCGTCTCGCCTGTGTCCGTATAAAGAATCAAATTCCACAAGGTTTGTAAAGAGCAAGCCTTCAAAATCTGCATGAAGCGCCCGGATCGTCTTTTCCATGCCATCCTTATTGCTGTCCGTATGCATCGATATGCTGATGCCTTTTCCGTTGAAAATATCGCTGATCTTACCCACGGCATAGACTATCATTCCCGCATCTTTCACTATGTCAAGCATTGTCCTGTCCGTGGGCGATACGGCATAATCTTTCCTGTCGGAAGTCCTGATATATTTATTACCTGATTCTATGAAGGGCCTTGCGATGACCCTGCCCACACTAAGATCTCCCACCAGCATTTTCCTTGCCGTCTCGCAATATCGATAGAGTTTTGAAAGAGGCACCACATCCGTATTGGCTGCGATCTGGAAAACACTGTCCGCCGAGGTATAGATGATAGGTTTCCCCGTAGATTTATGCTCGGGCCCCAATTCTTTGATGATCTCCGTACCGGAAGCGGCATAATTCCCCAATATCCCAATCCCGATGGCCTCTTCATAGGCTTTTATAAAAACATCCGGGAAGCGTTCAAAGGTTTTAAAGGGCAGCGGTGTATATATCCCTGCAATCTCCCAATGCCCTGTTATGGTATCCTTTCCTTTTGACATTTCCGCCAACCGAGCGTAAGAAGCAAGGGGTACGTTGGTTTTTTCCGGCAGATTTACCCCGTCAATGAGACTTAAGCCCATTTTGATCAGATTTGGTATATAGAGATCCGGTTTTGCCATCTTTATGCCCGCCAGCGTATCGGCTCCGCTGTCTCCGTAGTTTTCTGCATCGGGAAGAGCGCCTATTCCTAAGCTGTCAAGCACGATAATAATTACTCTCTTCATAGTTTCCTCCCTTTTTATCTCTGCTTAAAAGCAACGGGCAGCAGTCAAGATAATCACAGGAAACCAACCGGTATAAAACTCCGTTATGCTGTCCCTTTATGCTGCGATTGTGGGCTGCAGTCCCATGCAGATGCCCGTAAACCACCTGTTTTACGCCATACTCCTCGAACAAAGCCATAAAGCCCGACTCTTCATTATTATCATTTGCCGGAGGGAAATGCATGACTCCTATTATTTGGGTGATCCCCATGCTCCTCGCCGACTCAAGGGAAAGGCGCAATCTTCCCAGCTCTCTTTTGTAAACCTTTTCGTCCTGTTGCGCAAAATCGGTATCACCGGGACACAGCCAGCCCCGGCTGCCGCAAATAGCCGTTTCCCCGGCCATGTAACAAGTGTTCTGCAAAAAAAACATGCTTTCATGAAATAGGTTCAGCTTCGACACAGAGGTCCACCAGAGGTCATGGTTGCCCTTTATGATGACCTTTTTCCCGGGGAGCTCCGCAATGAATGACAAATCGTCCTCTGCGGCCTGCCTCTTCATTGCCCAGGATATATCGCCGGCAATAATGACCACATCCTCCTCACTTACTACAGATCTCCACTTCTGTTTCAATCTCTCCGGATGATTTACCCACTGAACGCCGTAAATATCCATTGGCTTTGTACCATCGGACGACAGATGCAAATCACCGATTGCGAAGATTTTCATTATTATTCCTCGTTTTCTTCATTAGCATATTCTTCTGTCTCGTCTCCATGTCCTAAGAACGCCCGGCTGCTCTCTTCCGGAAGGGCTGTCACTGCCCGCAGCTTGCTCTGTATCCTTCTTGTTCTCGCCCCTACCAGCTTATCAAGTTCTTCGTTTGCCTGATTTATCCTCCTCTGAGTTGCGTCAAGCACTGCTCCGAATTTATCGAACTCTGTCTTTACGGCTCCCAATATATCCCATACCTGACCGGAATGCTTCTGAATAGCCAGTGTACGAAAACCCATTTGCAGACTGTTGAGCATGGCTGCCATGGTGCTTGGTCCTGCTATGTTTATCTTGTATTCTCTCTGCAAGGTTTCTACCATTCCGCGCCTTACCACCTCCGCATAGAGGCCCTCAAATGGGAGAAACATGATGCCGAAATCTGTTGTTGAAGGCGGAGATATATATTTTTCTTTTATATCTTTTGCAAAGCTTTTGATTGTACGTTCCAGTCCGGCGGCGGCAGTTTCGATTTCCGCCATGTTCCCGGTTTCGTAAGCGTCCAGGAGCTTGCTGTATGTATCTGCCGGGAACTTCGCGTCGATGGGCAGATATACAACACTTTCATCATCGCCCGGGAGTTTGACCGCATATTCCACACGCTCGGGACTTCCCTTCTTAACCTGGATGTTCTCTTCATATTGATCCGGCGCCAGGATCTGCTCCAGTATTGCTCCCAACTGGATCTCTCCCAATATCCCTCTTGTCTTCACATTTGAAAGCACTTTTTTCAGATCCCCGACTCCTGACGCAAGTGTTTGCATTTCTCCTAAGCCCTTATAAACTTGCTCCAGCCGTTCGCTGACCATTTTAAAGGACTGACCTATCCTGTCTTCAAGGGTCTTCTGAAGCTTTTCGTCGACGGTTTCCCGCATTTGTTCAAGTTTCTTTTCATTGTCCCGTTGGATAGCGATCAAGCGGCTTTCCATGATGTCATTAATGTGCTTCAGCATATCGCTGACAGTCTTTTGCAGGGTATCGTTTTTCTGATTCAACTGCTGATTCAGATCTGAAAGGCGTTTATCCTGGATCTCAGCTATCTGCTTTTGTGATCCCGCCAAAATATCAGCAAGGCTTCTGAAGCTGTCTGTTATGTATTTATGGGTCTCCTGTCTTGACTCCTTGATCTCGCTTTCGATTGCCCTTTGAAGCTTGTCCGTTTGTAAGCGCAATTCCTCCCTGATATCCTGCTCCGTTATCCTCTTCTGTAATAAAAAGATATTCCGAAGCAGGATCCCAAGCATTACTATAGTGATGACCCCGATAATTATTGCTGCAATCGTTTCCAAAGTGCACCTCTCCGTCCGGATACAATATTTTCATTTGCAGTACATTAAAATCTTATTAAACCATACTATTGTATTATATCATTTACATTTATGTTTCGAAAGTAAAAAGTAAGGCGGTCGATCAATGAAAGAGGAGTCCGGCTACAGAATGTCTGTTTTCCTTTCCGGCTGTCTTCCGGTCCTTGCCCTCATTTTCGGTGTCTACATATTCATCGGCAGATTTGTCGCAGGTATCGTGGTTGATTTTACACAAAATATACTCATGGGGACTTGGTACTACAATCTTATTATGTGCTATTTTTCAGCATTTATGGACAGGGACAGCTTCGTTCCCTCTCTGTTGATAGGTGAGTACGGCCTCTTGACGATGGTGCCGGTATATCTGTTGGGGCTTCTTCTGCCCCTGGTTTTTTCGTTCTATTTTGTATTATACCTCCTTAAGGATTCAGGCCTTCTTCATCGGATCTCCCGCTCAGCCTATAACACTTTCCGACATCTGGGTCTGTCCGGTGAAGGTATCATTCCGCTTCTGCTCGGTTTCGGCTGTGTTACAGCGGCCCTCATATCTGTAAACTCCCTTGCATCTAAAAGAGAACAGCTGATCGCAAGCGTCCTCCTTTGCCTTGCGGTACCATGTTCCGCTCAATTTTCTTTAATACTTGCCGTTTCTTCATTTCTTCCCATTAAATATCTGCTTTTATACATTGGAGTGATATTATTCATATTTATAAGCACGGGCTTGATGCTTAACTATTTAATCCCGGGCAGGACCGAAAGCAGAAGACCGTTGATTACCCCCCTGGTCTTTCCGGCACTTTCTGCTGTTACAATCAATACTGTCAGAGCTTCACGGGACTTTCTTATTGATGCAGCGCCGACCTTTGCCCTCGGAGGCCTTCTGATGGCAATATTAAACTACACCGGAAGCTTTGTGATGATACATCAATGGTGTTCGCCAATAACCTCCGGTATTCTGGATCTCCCGGACCGGGCTACGGATCTTTTTTTACTGGCAATTATCAAAAAAGATTTAGGTGCTGCGGAAATGTATGCCGCCGTGAGCCAAAATGCTTTTTCCGATATACAAATCACTGTGATCTTAGTTGTAATGACTCTTTTCGTCCCCTGCTTCGCATCACTTATGATACTGATAAAGGACAGAGGTCTCGCAGTGGCTTTAGCGACCTGGGGAGGAAGCTTCCTTCTTTCTTTCGGTATCGGTGCAGTTGTTTCAAGATTATTACGCTTTTGGG
>JAKJCD010000006.1 GCA_022706625.1 Bacillota bacterium
CAGGGCGGATGCCATCGCACTATGCTCGCTTTCTACCATCATATATTTGTAGTCTGCTTTACCCTCTGCTAAAAAATCGGCAAGCTTTTCAACCAATGTAGTCTGAGGCGTAATAGGATATGCCGATACCACATGGGGTTTTGCTAATCTGACGCCATGGGCAGCTGCTTCATTTGCCGATATAAATGCTTTTTCACTCATCAAGTCCACCATCCTTCACCATGGCGATACATTTACGGGGGCACTCGTGCGCGCATATCCCGCAGCCCTTGCAATAATCCATATCTATCGTCAGTTCTTTGCCTGTTTTGTCAATGCACCCTTCCGGACAATATATCCAGCAAAACATACACTTTATACATCTTTCGTAGTCAAATTCCGGGTGAAAGGTCCGAAACCCGGAGTTGACGGTAGGCAGTATGCCTACTCCATTACTGGCGCCGAAAAACATTTCATTATAGCCTGATGGCGGCTTGAAGCTGCTGTTTACTTTTGGTTTGCTCATTATTCTGCCTCTTGTGATCAATCATAGTGCCTGAAGCATATCAAATGCTTCCCTTGCGGCGGCTTTGTTTTTCTCTCTCAGACTCTTCCTCATAATATCGTCGATAGCCTTGTCAACAGAGTCAATGCTGACTATTCCCGTCGCTCCCACCGCTGCACCAAGCAGGACCGTGTTCACGATAGGGGCGCCAAGTATTCTGAGTGCGATATCTGTTGCATCGATAGTTACCAGGTTTTTGATCTTATCAAAGCGAGGATCCTTCATAAAGTCTTCTCTGTCCCTTGATGTATTGATGACATATATGCCCTCATCCTTCAGTCCGGCTGTGGTATCAACAGCATCACACAGTGTTTCATCCAGCACTATCACACAGTCACAATCATATACTTGTGAATGATCCGTTATTTGCAGATCGGAAACTCTTGTAAATCCCAGTACAGGGGCTCCTCTCCTTTCCGGACCAAAGGAAGGGAATGCCTGTGCTGCCTTGCCTTCATATATGGATGCGGCGTGACCCAGAAGTCTGGCCGCAGTAAAGGCTCCGTTTCCGCCTCTTCCATGCCATCTTACTTCAATCATCTGTCTTCTCCCCAGGCTATTTTTTCTTTTCTTCTTTAAGCGGACTCTCAACATCAGCCAGTTCACGAGCATAGTCTACATACTTATCCCACTTGGTTGCTACCTTTACCACCATCTTGGCAGTATCAGGAGAACCGCCTCCATGCATGCAGCCCGGTACTCCGCCCCCGATAGTGAGCCATTCTACGAGCCTTGCCATCTTTACTCTGTCCGCTCCCGATACTCCGGATCTGAGCGATTCCAACAGCTTGTCTCCGTACAGCGGCGACATCAGATCCTTATATGACGGGATACACCCTGTCTCGGCAATACCGCCGGAAATCTCCTGAGCCAGCACCTTGGTATCATAGGGAAGAGTCGCTACTTGGACTTTATTCACGTGAGCAAGAAGCGGGTTCGGATAGTAAGCACCGGATGGATGATTCTTTCCGCAGTAGATCGCACCGACGCCCAATCCGTAAGTGGTTTCATTATTGATAGCCATCTGTGTCAGCTTGTCCTGGAATGGTTTTTGAGTCAAACCATTGGCTCTTGCCATACCGATCGCCGCACCGATCATAACGTCCCCCTGGCCTGCTACGCAAGCGCCTATTGCCGCTCTGTAAATCGCTGTGAAATTCCCTATTGCGGCGCCGGCATATTTTGTCTCGCCGTTCATAAAAACGTTTTCATTCGGTACAAATACATCATCAAATATCAGGTAGGCTTGAGTGGTCCCTGATTTGATCCCATCCCACCCCTCTTCTTCTATCCTCTCATCGGATGGTCTTCTGGTTTCGACTATAGTGAGGCCGGAAACATCTCTTGGCACTGCCGCCGCAACGGCAAAGGCCTCTTCGCCCTCTCCCAATCCTGTTGTAGGCATTACCATTATGTACTGCGAACCGACAGTCCCGCATATCTGATTTTTAAAGCCCCGGATCACGATCCCGTCCGGTCTTGTTTCCTTAACATGCAGATACATATCGGGGTTGTCCTGCTGGCTGGGTTTCAAGGCACGATTGCCTTTGGCATCTGTCAATGCACCGCTTAACGATAAGGCTTTTTCCTCTGAAAACAAAGCGAACTTCTTGAGCCTTTCATGGTAGTTTGTTCCCAGCTCTTTGTCCATGTCAAAGGTGACGCCCCATAATGCATTTATTACGGTCCAGCCGGCGCAAACCGGTCCCATGCAGCTGCCGCATGTTCTGTAGCCGTCTCTTTTCATCAGAGCGTTACCGTGTATGTCCTTGGCGGTGGTCATTATCGTGTTCCATCTGTGGGCTTTATTCCCTGATAAATAAGAAGTCGTTGTATATATATCCTCTTTTTCAGGATCAAAGCTGCTATCGTACCAATTTGCCACTGTCATTATATGCGCTTTCGTTGCCGGATGAGTTGTGACATCTTCGATCAATTCACCCCATTTGTATACGTTGGGGCGCATTTTCTTCATTTCCTCGATATACTGAGCACCTGTTTTCAATGACATTCTTTTTCTCCCTTCTCTGCAGCCGTAGCTTTTGACGAACGAACCAGATCGATTAGAATAGGCAGTATTTCATTTACATCAGAAACTGCATAATAATCGGATACTCCAAATATGTTTGCATTTTTATCTTTATTGATCGATATTACCAGCCCCGAATCCTTCATCCCGCAGATATGGTGCGTGGCCCCGGATATGCCAAAGCCCATATATACTTTTGGCCGTATGCTCTTTCCGCTTGTGCCGATCATTGTCTGCTCATTATCCGCCCAGCCTTCATCAAGGCAGGGTCTTGTGGACCCGGCCGCTCCTCCCAGCAGTTCTGCCAGTTCCTGAAGCCTGCTCCAGTTTTCAGAGCAGCAAAGGCCATATCCTCCGGCGATAACGATTTCAGCCTCATCTATTGGCTTTGCTTCTGATTTAGTCACACACGTTTTTAAGGGGATCAGTCTCTTGTCGGCATCTTCTAACCCCGTGAGGTCAATCTTTTTTACGACTGAACATTTTACACAGCTTTCCGTCGCAATAAAAGTCCCGGGTTTTATGCTTGCCATTTGCGGTCTGCACTTAGGAATCAATATCTCGCCGATGATCTTGCCCCCGAAGGCAGGGACTTCAGAAATCAACAGCCCGTCGTCGCCGATCCTCAAATCTACACAGTGTGCTGCCACGCCGGTTTTAACAATTGCCGCTACCGTCGGGGCAAGTTCGGATCCGATTTGAGTTGCTCCGAACAGAAATATATCCGGATCCTCTTTCTTGATCAGCCTTGCCAGAACCGGGGCATATGTCGTATGACAATATGCTTCCAACCTGTCGTCTTCGCCTGCATACACTACTTCTGCGCCGTATGCTTCCAGCGTTTCTGTCATTTCGCCGATCCCTTTTGTCAAAAGCACCGCCCCGATTTCAACTTCATGGGAGAAAGCTTTTGCCAGCTCTTTTGCTTTACTCAAGAGCTCAAGGGTTACTTTGCTTATCTCCCCCTGCACCTCTTCCGCATATACCCATATTTTTTTCACGGTCAGCACTCCTCTTATATCGTTATTCCACCGGCACGGATCTTCTCAAGGATCTGGATGCCTATTTCTTCTGTGGTACCCTCCAGCTTATGGCCTGATCTGCCCATTTCCGGCGTTCTTATTTCGCCTGCCTGAGTCGGTGAGCCCGATAGTCCGATATATTCGTCCTCTATCCCGCAGATATCATTTTTGCCCAATACTGTAATAGGTTTGTTTTTTGCTTTTATTATTCCCATGGCGCCAATATGTCTTGGTTTTGCCAGTTCTCTGGATACTCCCAGTACTAACGGCAGTGTCCCTTCCCATTCTTTATATCCGTTTTCGTATTTCGTTTTTATCCGGTACTTCTTTTCCTCGACATCCTCAATGGAAAACACATTCCAAAGGTGAGGCATCTTTAGCCATTCACCCAACTGAGACGGGACCTGCCCCGTTGCGCCGTCGGCGCTTTCGGCTCCAAGCATCACCAGATCCGCATCGCCGAGCTGACTGATCGCTTTGGCAAGAGTATAGGATGTAGCCAGTGTATCGGCTCCGGCAAATGCCCTATCTGTCAATAAAATGCCTTCGTCTGCACCCATTGCCAAAGCCTCTCGCAGATTTGTATCGGCTGACGGAAGCGACATGGTTATTACAGTGACCTTGCCGCCATATTGTGCCCTCAATTGCAGAGCTTTTTCAAGAGCACATTTATCAACGGCATTGATCACCGTCGGTATCCCTTCTCTTACTATTCTCTTTGTATCCGGTGCAATCGTTACCCTGTCGTAATGATCGGGATCCGGCACAGGTTTGATACAAACTACAATATGCAGACTCATACCGTCCTCCATTATTTTAGAAGTTTTTCAGTGTATCACCGGCAATTATCAATTTCTGTATATGGGATGTCCCTCCGGAGGGGATACTGGCAAGAGCGTCCCTTAAATATCTTCCCACGGCGTACTCATTTACAATTCCATAGCCTCCCATGGCATCCATACATCTCTTTGCTCCCCTTACCGCAGCTTCAGTTGCAAAATATTTCGCAACTGCAAATGCCGTAGTTGCAGGTTTCCCTTCGTCTTTTATGCTTGCTGCCGTGTAGAGCAATGCCTTTGCTGCCTCGTAGTCCGTTCTGATGTCGGCGATTTCAAACTGAATCGCCTGGTATTTTGATATCGGCTTTCCTGCAACTATTCTCTCTTTCGCAAACTTTACGGCATCCTCGCAGCATGCTCTGAGTATTCCGACACAGATAGCCGTCATGCCGGCCCGCCCCACTTCACCAATGGCTCCCATTCCGATTTTTGCTCCGTCGCCGTCTTTACCTATGATCGCATCATCGCCGATCTTACAATTATCAAGGATGACATCTCCGGTGATCGATCCCCTTAGTCCCAGCTTGTTTTCGTGTCTGCCCGGTTTCAGTCCTTCTGTTCCTGTTTCAACGATAAAGGCAGACAGTATTCCTCTTCCTTTTTCATCCTCTCCGGTTTTGCATATTATTACATTGATATCGGCAATCCCCGCATTAGTAATAAAGCATTTCCTTCCGTTCAGGACCCAACCGGAATCGATTTTTTCCGCCGAAGCCGCCTGACCTGCAAAATCGCTGCCTCCGCCGGGCTCAGTTACCGATAATCCACCTATCTTTTCACCGGAACACAGAATCGGCAAATACTTGTTTTTCTGCTCTTCCGAGCCGAATCTCAGAATAGCTTCTATTGCCAGATGATGAGTCATCAAAGCGATACCGAGGCCGGCGGAATACCTTGAAATCTCCTCAATGAAAATCGCTCTTTCAACATGACCCAGACCGACTCCTCCATAGGCTTCCGGTACAAATGTCCCTGTAGCTCCTACTTCCCCAAGCATTGGCCATAGCTCGACAGGGCATATATCCTTGCTGTCCCATTCGGCCGCATAAGGGGCGATCTCAGCTTCCGCAAACTCTCTTGCGGCTTTTCTGATCATTTCCTGCTCTTCGGTAAATTTGAATACTGCTCCCATTTCGCTCCTCCGTAATCTTTATATTATTTGAAATATCTTATCCGCTACTTGTTTTTATAGTTTCCGTTGTTAAGATAATCTAGTAATTCTTCTTTATTCATATGAGCAATATCCAGATACTCAAGGGTATATCCTTCGGCATAAAAATCTCTTCCGAGCATAGCGGATGCCATTGTAATCATGGAATCAATAACCGGTGTTTTAACCCCGAACTTCTTGCCAAGTTCATGGTAAACATGGCACCCGATAGGAATATCCTCTGTCAAATATCTATGGTCGACTTTGAACGGACCGGTTCCGATAGCCATTTCATACACGTCCTCAAAGGGAACAGACATATCGTCTCCCATATATTCCGGCCCCAGAATGTTTGATCTTGAATAGAACTGCTCTTCTCTGAAATATTGGATCCCTACACCCATAGCTTCTGCTATTGCGCTCTCTTCTTTATATACTGAGTACTGGATCCTTGATACAGTTGGACTGTAAACATGGCAATATATTGAGAAATCCTTCTTGTTGTCTCCGTACATGACTCCATAGTTTTCAATAGTGCCTGCCCCTAAAATAACGCCCGGGCAGTGAAGGATCGGATTGACATTACTGAAACCTGTATCCATTACGGTGTCGGCACTTGTAGGACCATCGCCGGTATTTATCCCGTCCATGGCTCGGATATATTTAATGCTTTCCAGGAACTCTTCCTGATCTGCCATCGGAAGCGCCGCCCCCCTTAATGTAACTGCCCTATACATAATCCTTGTACTCGGCAAAACATAAGGACCTTCCATGTCTAATCTGCTTCCAAAAGGAGCACTGGACCAACCGCCGACAATGATTCTTTTATCGCTGTTCATTTCTCTCATGACTTTTCTGAACAGCAAAGAACCGTAATTATCGGGGAAAATGTGAATAATTTGCCCGTCTCTCAAATAGGGGATCATCTGTGTAAAGAACGAAGTATGACCCACCGCAGGTACTGCGACAATAAGGATTTCTGCGGCATCCATTGCTTCCTTCAGGCTTGTTGTGACTTTGCTGAAATGAGCTGTTCCTTCACGCCTGAAGCCATATCTGCTCAATTGGTCTCCGTGAAGCCTGAAACCGTTATCAAGATTAGATAGCGATATCTTTGCAAATGGCTCGATGTCACATAAAATGACATCCTGTCCGCCAAGTACACAATCTGTTGCAATAGCTTTACCAATCCCGCCTGCTCCTAAAACAGCAATTGGTTTTTCATTTAGATAGCTTAGATCTCTCATTTGTTTCACCTCTCAGTTACGTTGTATTATATTTATATTTCGCGGGTTATAGTTACCTGATTTTATAGCAAGCCCATTCGCTGGTTTTAATTCAATGGTCTCTGTTCACTGACTCTTGTTCATTAACTATAACACGTCTTTTTTCTCTTGTCAATAACAACAAAAAAATTGTCTCTTAATTAAATCGATTAAATCAGGAGACAATTAATGTCGAGGCAGAAGACGGAGGACCTTACCAGTTCTCATCAATGATAGTACCGGCTTTCAGGCTCTCTTCTGCCTGCAGCACCCGCTCAAGATAGGCTCTCTTCATGGTAAATTCAATGGTCCCGTTGACTTCCACCAACACTGTCCTGGCATCATTTTCATATAGCTTCATTACATCTTTGGGTTTAAGACTATCCTTATAGTAATATTCCGCTATAAAAACGGGTTCCTTTTTTGGTCTTTCCTGCGTCAGCGGTTTTCCATCATTACAGGCGCTTGTAAGCAGCCGATAATAAGAGCGAAATTGTTTGATATCCAGTTGTGCACCATCAAGTGATACCGCAAGGTCTTTGTTGCTGTCTCCGACAAACCCGAACTCCATTCTGCTTTTCGGCGAAATGACCGTCAGTTTTGCTAAATCGGTTATAAAGGGAGTCAGAAACCAGCGCATCACAAGTTTCTCGTATCTGACTTTTGTAAAAGCGACCTCTCTGATCCTGTAGATGACACGATTATCGTTGCATGTCAAAAGAAGGCTCCCATCCTCTTTTTTGACTACCTTCAGGCTATATTTCTCAGTCTCCGCATCCCTTCCGTTGACGATGGAAAAGTCCGCAGTAAGGTAAGGGCAGTCAAAGCCGTAAGATGCGATCGCAGCATCATCGCAGTTATATGCCTCTATACCTTCCGAAACTATACCTAACATGGATTGGAACACTTCTGTAGCTGCCGCCTGGTCAAGTTCATGAAAACCCGGTGAACGGATTAAATGAGTAGCTATACCGAAGGATGCGGCCTCCCTCATCTGCTCCTTGCTCTTTTCATCGACCCATTGGATCACTATGGGTTTCGGAAGAGAAGATCCTTCAAAGACGGCATTTCGTACGACCATGAGAGCTGATTCCAGCTTACGTGTAGGAGTTATTTCGTAATTAATATAGTTTTCAACGGGCATTATAAACCTGATTGTATGGGAACGGGGCATCAGGTATATTGTCTCATCTCCGGATAATTTTATATAAACGCCGTCGGATAAAGGCTCTTCCGATCCGATCAAAAGCTCTGCTGATGTATTATCGGAGTATTCTATATTTACAACGGCTCTCGGCTTGTTCAAACCAAAAATACTTACATCCTCGGGTTTTTCGGATACTTTCTCTCGTACGGCAATCTTCCCGGACTCATCCAGCAGCAGCTTAAGGTAATCACCGTTTACAAGCTCGGCGGGAATATCGTAAAGCATAAAGCCGCCCCCGACCTGCCTGACATCATAAAATCCGTTTTCGTTCTCAACGGAAATATAAGTGATCTCGTTTATATCATGTTCCATCAAATAAAAAATCTCTTCGTTCTGGTTCCCTTCCTCTTCATCAATGGCTTCGGGCATTTTCAGAAGAATCACCAATGTTATGACAAGCAACACGATAAATGCAAGCCCGATAACTATAAAAACCTTTCTTCCAATCATTTATGCCTCCTGTAAAGCCATATTATTGCGCCTGTTCCTATGATGGCAAAGGGGATGAGCAGCGCAAAGATAAGGCCCAGCATGTTTGCTTCAGCAATAGAGATGTTGAGCTTATCCCCGGTAATGGTTTTGGGCTTGATACTTATTGTTTCCTTTCTTTCTGTAAGATTGTTGATCACATTTAGCAGGTACTCGCTGTTTGAAAGAGATGAATTATCGATGGAATATGAATCCAGCATCCCGGAAGATCCTGAAACCAATATGCTTGATTGTTTCATGACCCTGCCTGTTTCCTTGTCTTTAACGGAATAGCTTGCAAGCACAAGGGCAGGAATCGGCCCTCGGAGAGCAGCATCTGCCTGCGTGAAACTACCCGGTGCATCGGAAGGCCGAACTGCCGCAGTTTTACCGAATTCCAGCAGCACCTTTGTGGAGTTGTTGCTGCGGTGTTCGTAGCTTACGGAAAGAGGCCTTGCAATGGGCATCAGCATAGGCTTTGTTTTGTCCCTGAGCATTCCACTGAAAACATCGTCGACGTAATCCGCAACTGCATAAAAGGGATGGTAGTTAAAGACCCGGTTTTCCTTTGTCTCAAACACTGCACCATCACCAATCCGGACCCCCCACTCCGCCAGAAAGGCTTCAAGATAAAGCAGGGGCTTCTGTTCGGCATCTGCCGTATAAAGCAGCGTTTTTCCGTAATCGCCGTCATTATAAAGAAATCTGTCCAGTTTATCAATCTCTTCCTCGCTCAGATCCGTATGGGGCGAAATCAGCACAGTTAGCTTGCAGTCGGGATCTGGGTCCTCCGTAGCTAAGTTCTTGCCTCTCACCTCGTAGTTGTTACTTAAAAGCAATGATTCAAAAGAAGGCATGGTGTATTCACCGTTGCCCGATATTATATTTACAATCACCCGCTCGTCTTCAGTCACGTAAAGCAGAGCGGAAGAAAGTACCTGGTCTGCTTTTGAGGAAGCCACAACGGCGTTGCCCTTACTGTCGTAAGTATAATTAAACAGTTCAGCCGTCTTTATAACACGATACTTGCTCCCGCAGGTAACAAGGATATCACCATGAGACATTACCGCATCGGGGTAACGAGATGCAAAAGTCGGGTCGGCCACATAATTCACATATTCGATGGTGATATTTTTTCCGATCTTGCCGTATTGTCTTATCACCTCGCCCACCTGGGCCATATAGGCCGATCTTCCGATATAATCAGCTTCTTTGGCCAGAACATGGATTTTTACTTCATCCTTGAGCGAGGCGACCAATTCCCTGCTTTCATCGCTTATTTCGAAAAGCTTGTTTTCAGTCAGGTCGAGGCTCAGCTCAAACCTTTCGTCCAACAATCCCATGACGGCATTTAGCAGAACGATTCCGACAATGAATATTATAATAAGGGCTCTAAAATAAAGCTTTGTCCCAAGCAGCTCCTTTGATCTTTTCTCTGTATTGAGATCTGTCTTTCTTGCCATTGCCTCTCCCCCTAACTCCAGCGTCTTTTTTCCATTGAAGCCACTGTGAAACATAAAAACATCACCGTAATGCTCAGGAAAAAGACGATGTCGGCCCCATTGAGAATGCCAAGCGTAAAGGAGGTATAACGGTTTTGAAAAGATAGACCTTCCAGCCCCCTGCTTATTATCTTTATATTTATAACGGGTGCAAGGGTATCGATCAACATCAGGAAGAAGCTGACAGCGAAACCTGCTATAGCTGCAATCACCTGACTCTCAGTAAATGAAGAAAGAAAGAGGCAAATAGCAATAAGGGTATTTCCAAAAAGAATTAGCCCGATAAAATGACCAAAAACTACCGGCCACTCAGTTTTAGACAGATGGGAAATCACAACGGCCACCGCCATGGTACTCATTATCGAAAGCAGAAATACGCAAACCGCTGCAAAGTACTTGCCCAGTACGATGGCAGTTCGGCTGACGGGCGCTGTCAAAAGAAGCTGGTCTGTCTTTAGCTTTCTGTCCTCACTTAAAAGGCGCATTGTAAGTATCGGTATTAGAAAAAGCACTACGGCGAACAGGGTGCTGAATATCCCGCGCATATCGGTGGTATTGCCGTAAAGATTATAAGCGAAGAAAAAATATCCCGTAAACAAAAACATTACACCGACAAATATATAGCCTAAAGGCGATTGGAAATATGCCCTGATTTCCCGATCCAAAATTGCCGTCATTTTGCTTCCTCTTCCTTGTTACTGTCTTCAATCAATCGCAAGAAGATGTCTTCCATTGATATATCGCCGCCTTTTATAGCTATCATAGGCAGATCTGCTTTGGCAAAGGCCCTGAATAGAGCGGCTCGTATGTCTGTATTTTCCGGCCCTTTGATTTCATATTCGTAAATCCCCTTTTCTTTTTGCCCGGTCTCTCTGATAGTACAGGTCATCGGCAGGCTTGATACAGCCATATTCACCAGATCCGGGTCACCTTCCACCCATGTTACAACCTTGTTTGGTGCATGTATCATTCCGGACAGATTACCGGGAGTGCCGTCGGCAATCATCCTTCCCTGATGCAGTACGACAACCCGGTCGCAGATCTCTTTGATTTCCGAAAGAATATGAGAGGATACGATAATTGTTCCGGTTTTACCCAATTCTCTGATCAGTGTTCTGACTTCGATGATCTGGGATGGATCAAGCCCGACGGTCGGTTCATCAAGGACAAGGACTTTCGGATCACCAATCAAGGCCTGAGCCAATCCTACCCTCTGCCGGTAACCTTTAGATAGGTTTTTGATAACCCGGCCGCATACGTTAAGGATACCCGTCTGCTCACAGATCCTGTTAATATGCCGCTCTCTGTCGCCTTCTTTGACCTTCTTCAGCTTACAGGCGAAATCCAGGTAATCTTTTACCTTCATGTCCGGATAGAGGGGCGGCTGCTCCGGCAAATAGCCGACAGACGCTTTAGCCTTGGCAGGTTCTGAGATCATATCAAATCCGTTTATTAAAACCGTTCCTTCCGTAGCGCCGATATATCCGGTAATAATGTTCATCGTGGTGGTTTTTCCGGCGCCGTTAAGCCCTAGCAAACCAAGCACCTGACCTTCCTTTGCGGAAAAACTGACATTGTCCAAAGCGATTTTGGATCCGTAATGTTTCGTAAGGTTTTTTACATCAATCATAACGCAGTGCCTCTCTACTTTCAGCCAGCAGCGAAGCGCCGATTATGCCTGCCTTATTGCCAAACTTCGCAGGCACGATCTCATGAAGGATTTTAAAGAATGATTTCTGCTTTACCAGCTTTCTCAGAGGTTCGAAGAGAAAATCTCCTGCAAGGCTTACCCCGCCGCCAAGCGCCACTGTTTCCGGATCAAGAAGGGCAACCACTGAGGTGATGGCAGAGCTGAGAGTGTCAACATATGTGTTAAAGATATCCAATGCTATGGCATCGCCTTCTTTTGCACTGTCTATAACTACCTTGGCAGTGACCCTGTTTATATCGCCGTCGGCCTTTTCATGGATTAGGCTGATAGGATATTCCACTATGGCCTTTCTTCCCTGCTGAATGATCCATGTTGCGGTGCAAAGGGATTCAATGCAACCCTTATTTCCGCATGTGCAAACAGGGCCTCCATGCTGGATTATCATATGACCCAGTTCGTTCCCGTGGCCCAGGCCCCCTTTGAAGATCCTGCCGTCTAAAATGATACCGCCGCCTACCCCTGTACCGAGGGTTAAAAGCACTGCCGTTTTCTTTCCGCGGAAGGCTCCTCCCCTCAGCTCTGCCAAGGCTGCCGCATCTGCATCGTTGGACAGGAAAACCGGCATTCCGGGAAAGTGCTTTCGGATCTCATCAATCATAGGGACGTTGTGAAAGCCGAGATTATGAGCATTTATAATAATCCCATTCTTTGCATCTATGGATCCCGCTGTCGCAATGCCTATGGATTTGAAATCCTTTGAAGCAAGTTTCATTTCCCAGGCCAGCTCATTTACGACCTTTGCCATTAAAGAAACCACTTCTTCATAGGTCTCGCCCTTGGGAAAAGCTATGCTTCTGCCGGCGGCAATCTGCATATTGTTATCGACTGCACCGACTTTAATGCTGGTGCCTCCTACGTCAAAACCTATACGATACATTACTCTTTCCTCTATGTTTCCTTTGTTATTTGTTCCAGTATTTCCATTACTGCTATAACTTCATCCTCTTTGACCTTTAAGGACGGCCGGTTGCTTCTTGCGCAATCAATAAAATGCTCAAGCTCTTCAAGATATACCCCGGTAGGAGGGACATTGATACCTGTAGGTATCTTGATCTTCTCTTTGGTATCAAAAGCATGAGGCTCATGGTCAAACTGATATGCAATCAGCTTTGTACCGTCATTTATGACCACTGCATTCTCAAAATACACCCTCCACCTTGCCGTGAAAGGAATGTCGGCGTTGAACCATGCAGCCTCCGCCACAACATTGAAATCTTCATAACGATAGAAGAACCGATATTGTTCTTTATAATCTATACCTTTGTTCCCGCAGCTTGTAAACAGGAACTCCTCCGGTTTTCCGAACAAGCTTATCATGAGATCCAAATCATGGATGTGCAGGTCATAGGGAAGATGCCCGCTTTTAGATCTGTCGAAAAGCCAGCCCTCCTGGGCCCACCTGGGGCAGGCGGATAATCGTTCAAAGGATGCATCCAAAACCTTGCCGTAGCGCCGATCCTCCACTATCTCCCTCAGGATCTGACTCTCCTTATAAAATCTAAGAATCTGACCTACAAACAGTTGCACTTCTTTATCTTTTGCCAACCCGTACATTTCTTTGGCGTCGGCAGCTTTTAATGCTATGGGTTTTTCCACAATTGTATGTTTGCCCCTGCTCAAAGCTTCCATCACGTGTTCTTTGTGAAGAAAAGTGGGCGTGCAAACATCGGCTATGTCAATGTCCTCATGATCAATCATGTCTCCCACATTGCGATAAAGGGGGAGGCCCCACTGCTTTGCTCTTTCTTCATCCTGCTTGCTCTGTCCCACAACGGCAACGACTTTGCACCCTTTAATATGCTCATAGTTGCTTTTATGGACGGTGCCCATGCCGCCGGCGCCGACTATTCCGATTTTTATCATAGCTGGTCTCCTCTTCAGAACTTCCCGGCGCCGTTTATGTTCCGAGGAACTGGGACATATAACGAAAGCTTTGCTCTATGCCGTATTTTATATCTTCTATGCTATCTTCATAGGCCTTGTCTTCAACCTCGATACAAGCGGGACCTTTGTAGCGAATATCGTTAAGAGCGCTTACAAAAGCTGCGAAGTCGACTCCGCCAAGCCCCGGCAGCTTCGGCGAATGCCAGAGGGACGGGTAGGCAAAGAGCCCGTATTCATCCAACTGATCCTTGTTAATTTTTATATCCTTGAGATGAACATGAAAAATCCTGTCTCTGAATTCGTATATTGGTTTACATATATCCATCCCCAGAAGATAAGGGTGGGAAGGATCGTAATTCAATCCTATATTCGGGCTCAGCTCGAACATTTTTCGCCAGACATAAGGAGTCGACGCCAGATTGGTCCCCCCGGGCCATTCATCCTTCGTGTATAGCATAGGACAGTTTTCAATGGCGACCTTTACTCCCTCCTCTTCAGCCAGCTTTATTATCGGAGCCCAGACCTCTTGAAACAGCTCCATATTTTCATCGACGGTTTTTGTTTTATCCTTGCCGATAAACGTCGTGATTATATAGATACCCATTTTAGCGGAGGCAGTAATGAGTTTTTTGATATGCTCCCGGGCAGCTTTAGCTGTTTCCGGGTCCGTGTCAAGGGGGTTCGGATAGTAGGCTAAAGATGAGATTTCTACATTTAGTTTTTTTGCATAGTTTTTATAGTATTCCATCTTCGATTCATCAAGGCTATCGATATCTATGTGGGTGATGCCCGCATACCTGCGTATTGCCTTGCCTGCAGGCCAGCAGCATACCTCTACACATCCGAAACCAGTGCTTGCGGCATAATCAAAAACCTCTTCAAAAGTAAAATCCGGAAGAATGGCTGATACCAACCCTAATTTCATCATAACTCTTTCCTCCCTATTCTTACCCACTGCCTTGTCTTTGCACTTTCGCAGATTTTTTCGCAAAGCAGCATCTCCCGATAACCGGCCTCAAATGTTGCAAAGTCGCATACAGAAATATCCTTGTCCGATACCGCCTGATAAAACTTTGCGAAGCTTTGCTTGTGAGTATCGGGGAAGCCCTCTGCATGCCCCCCGGGATAGCTTATAACCTTTTTTGTCTCTTCATATAAAATAGAAGGATCTTTTACGATCTGCTGATTATAGTTCTCCCTCCTGCCTGACCAGAGTTCATTCCCTGTCTCGCTGTCCCAGTGCAGGGAACACTTGCTGCCGCTTATAGAAATAACGGTCTGGTTCTTTCGCCCGGCAAAAACCTGACTGATAGTACATACACCTTTTGCCCCTCCGTCAAAATGGAATAGAACAGTGCATTGATCCTCAACATTTATATTAAACTCCTGATAGTCCTCCGGCCTAAGGGCCATACCGGAATAAGTGTCTACAGGCTTAAGAGGCTTCTTCCTGGTCTTATGAACAGTCTCGAAATCCGCAAACACCTCGGTCGCTTTTTGTTCAATGATATTTTCCACCATGTCTATCCAGTGGGAACCAATGTCAGCAAAGGCGCAAGAGGGTCCCGAAAGCTCCGTGTCCAGCCTCCAGCTGTAATCTGTATCGTAAAAAAGCCAGTCCTGCAAATAGGAACCATGTACTGAGTAGATTTTTCCCACATCCCCGGCTTTGACCATTTCCTTCATCTGTACCACTTGGGGGTTAAAGCGGAGGTTGAAATTCACAGCCGAAACGATATTGTGCTGTAGTGCATAGTCTCTTAACTTTTTCGCCTCTTCCGCAGTAACGGCAAGGGGTTTTTCGCAAAGTACATTTACCCCCTTCTCCATGGCATACATGGCCATTTCGAAATGCATGCGGTTAGGTGTACATATATGAACCGCATCTAAGTTCTCATCATCGATCATTTTTCTATAGTCAGCATATCCTTTAGGCACATACAGAGCAGCTGCCTTTCTTTCGGCATCCCGAGCAGCGGCAAGAGCAACAACATCTACATAGCCCAGTCTCCGAAGCGCTTCAATATGAGCCGTCCCGATAAAACCGACGCCTATTATGCCTGCCCTCATTTTTTTCATACAAAACCCTCCTTACATATTGCCACAATCACTGTCTGATCGGTTTTTCCTTGTTATATACAGCAAGAAGCAGGAGCAGCACCCCGCCCATGATAACACTCCTGACTGCATCTGAGGAGTTGAGCACCGCAAGGCAGTTGCCCAGAACGATAAGCAGCAGCGATCCCACCGCTGTACCCAGATATGAGCCTTTACCTCCGATTAAAAGGGTACCTCCTACGACCACTGCAACGATGGAAAGCATAGTGTAGGAATCAAAAGACTGGCATATAACAAAATTCAGGTATCCCGCACCTATTATCCCGGCTATACCTGCAAGCAGGCTTCCGATGACATATGCCATGATCTCTATCATTTCGCTCCTTACGCCAGTAAGATAGGCAGCGTTTTTATTGTTTCCCAAAAGGAAGATTTGCTGCCCGAATCGGGAGCGATTAATAATATACAGAACAATACCAAAAATTATTATAGCATAAATAGACATACCCGGAATCACACCGAAAAACCTGTATTGTAAAGTCATAGTGAAGAATTTTGATGTGGTCCCCGTGGGAAGCCCCTGGGTATATACATATTGGAGCCTAGTCACTACATTGGATACGCATAAAGTTATGACGATGGCAGGAAGCCTCAGCTTCACCACACCCAGGCCGTTGACCAGCCCTACGAGCAGCGCCATGGGTATGACCTGTGCGATGACTATCGGCATCTGACCACCTTGCCCTGCCATGGTGTTAGCTGTAAAGATTGCCGCCATAGACATGACAGCTCCCACGGAAAGATCGATGCCCCCCGTTATTATTATGAGGGTCTGGCCTGCCGAAGCAAAGCAAAGAAGCAGCGTAAGAGCTATTATAGAGCCAAAGGTGTTTACATTCAGTGATGCCGGATTGATCACAATATTGATCATAAATAGTGCCGCAGAAATCAGCAGTGCCATGCCAACCTGATTATCTCTGGCAAATTGTTTGATTCTGCTATTCTCCAAGCTGCTCACCACCCTTCAGCTGTTTTTTGAGACCCTCTTTAAAGGCCGCCCTTTGGGTTTGTGCCGTAAAGACAGTAGCAACCAACCCCAGCAGTATGATACCGTCGGATACTAAGTTCTGCCAATAGGTTGTGACTTGGAAACCAGGGATCCAGACATAAAGCAGCTTAAATAAGTAGTATACACTGCTTTGGATCAGCACAAGAAAACCCGATCCGAACAATGCGCAGCTCATGGTGCCCCACCCGCCTGAAAGTGCTATACCGCCCAGGATACAGGCAACAATTGATTTCAATCCATAGGCTTCTCCCATCAGCGGATTGCCCGAAGCGCTCATTGCCGTAAGGCAGAGCCCGGCAATACCTGTTAGGAAGCCTGCGATAAGGAATGCCTTCATTTTCACCTTTGCCGGATCGATGCCGGAAGCATAAGCGTTTCTTTCACTGCCCCCCACGGCATATACGTGTTTCATATAGGAAGTCCTCTTCATGTATGTCCAAAGGAGAAACAGTACAGTAATGATTACCAAGGTGAGCGGGATCAGTCCTCCTATCTCTTTAGCATAGGTCCGCCAGACGATTTCGGGAACCGTTCCTTGAGGTTTTGACATGATAATGACGTTGATGCCCTTAACTATGTAAATCATCGCAAAGCTGGAAAGCAGGGAAGGTATCCTCATATAGGCTACAAAAAAACCATTTACGGCTGCAACTGCCATAACAGTAAGAACACCGGCAAGCCAGGCTAAAGGCCAAGGGACTCCCAGTTCCTGAGGCAGCATGATGGCAACGACATTGACCAGTGAAAGCTGAACGCCTATAGATATATCTATCATACCCAAAAGCATGAGCATCGCCTGAGCCATAGTAACCAACATCAGCGGGGTGTTCTTTTCAAGGAGCAGGCCGAAATTGCTCGCTGTAAAGAAGTGATTCGGCCCCTGCAGAGCAATATTCAGTATGAAAACCAGAGTGAACAGTATAAACCCCGTAAATGCAGGGGCATGGCGAAAGGCTTCAAAGCGTTGGATCATTTTCTGAGTTGGTCTATCCAATAGCCTCACCTCCCGTTTCACAACTGACAAGTCCCATCATAGCCGCAACCAGTTTCTCCTCCGTTCTGTTTTCTCCCTCCAGCATTGCACTGACCCGGCCCTCATAGAAAATATAAATTCGATTTGCTACTTCCAGCAGTTCCGAATTATCACTGGATGAAATGATGACTGTCATGCCTGCATCAGTACATTCTTTCAGAATCTTATGAATCTCTCTTCGCGAATTGATATCAACACCCTTTGTAGGATCGTCCAACAAAAGAAGTTCCGGAGCCAGTGCGATCCATCTTCCGATTACCAGCTTCTGCTGGTTCCCGCCGGAAAGTGAGTTGGCGGGGTGTTTCAGTGAGCCCGCTTTGATATTGAATTCATTCATAGCCCTCAATGCAAAACCGTTGATCTGCTTTGGGCCTAGATAGCCAAAAAGCGCCCCCTTGGTCGTCTTCCCGGCATAGAGATTTTCCGCAACGGAGCGTATGGGGAAGATCGCTTCCTTGTTCCTGTCTCCGGAGACGAAGCCCATATCTTTTTTAATAGCTTGGGCCGGCGATTTAAATTTGGAATCGACTCCTCTGTATAAAATTTTACCGCCGGTTGGCTTATTAACGCCCAGTAACGCCCTGATGATTTCCGACTGCCCCTGCCCTTCCAGCCCGCCGATGCCGATGATCTCGCCTTTATGCGCTTCAATAGAAATATCCTTGACCTTTGGCAGAATGACCAGATTTCTCACTTCCAGCACTCGCTCTTCTTTTTCCGTTTCGTGAAGATTACATGGTGCTTGGGTTACGGCATCTGGTCGTTTCCCCGTCATATGATATACGATCTCGGCAAGATCCATTTCAGACAGCTTGCCTTTAGCAGCGGTTTCCCCGCTTTTCAGTATGGTGCATTCTTCGCAGATCTTATAGATCTCTGCCATCCTGTGGGTTACAATGACTATAGCCGTCCCATCCTTTTTTAAATCTTTCAGCGTGTTAAAAAGGATGTCCACTTCATTATGATGAAGCGAGGCGGTAACCTCGTCCAGCAAAAGCAGCCGTGGTTTAAGAGAAATGGCTTTCGCTACCTCTATCATACTCTGAACCGATGGTGGCAGGTTTCTTACCAATTCTTCCGGCCTGCAATCTACCATAAGGCGCTCAAGCACTTTTTTTGCTTGAGCCTCCGCTTGCTTTCTGTTTACAATGCCGAACCGGCCTGTGGGCTCCATGCCCAGCACGATATTATCTATTACGTTCATGCTTTGTATCAGGCTTAAATCCTGATACGCAACCGCTATTCCCAGTTTTCGGGATTCTTGCGAGTTGTTTATCTTTACCGGGTTTCCGTCTATACGTATTTCGCCGGCATTTGGATTTACTAATCCTGAAAGGACCTTGACTAAGGTGGATTTCCCGGAGCCGTTGGATCCTAATAGAGCTCTTATCTCTCCGGGTCTAACTTCAAAAGAAGCATTTTTCAGAGCTACGACAGCGTCAAATCTTTTTGTAATTCCATGCATTTCTAACAATAGAAGATACCCCCGAATGCGATTTCTTGGAGTATGGCCGGCAGGAAACCCTGCCGGCCGGGTCTGCAAGGTGAAATAACCTGAATTAAGTATTCATATTAGTCTACGAAGTAAGCTGCCCTTGCTTCATCAACCATCATATAGCTTGATACGGAAGTTGTGTCCGGAAGATCTGCTATGCTGTCAAGCTGTACCTGCATATTGTCATAAGTCATGATCCAAGAAGGAGTATACTTAATATTGTTCCACTCTGCAAACAGAGAGGTATCAATGGTATATCCCTTCAAAATGTTGAGCCCGATGGCCAAGGCTGTCGCTCCGATCCCCGGAGGGTTCTCAACGACGATGAAGGGCAGTTTAAGCTCATCCTTATTGATTTCTGCAACCCTTCTGATCCAACGGACTTCTTCGGAAGAAGTGATGCAGCCCGGATAGCTGATCTTGGCTTCTTCTACTGCGTTAATGATCCCGTTGGCGCTTTCCTGATTGACGATGCCGTCATACTTGATTCCGGAGCTTATGATCTGTGCCATCTGCTGCTGTGCCTGAATATCGTCCCATCCGTGAGCCAGTTCTTTTACAATCTCAATGTTGTTCGCATCCGCAACCTGATGATAAACTGCTTTTCTGAGCTCGGAAGCGGAGTTTCCGTCAATGCCGTTAAACACAATGATCTTTGATCCGGGGCCCAGAGTTTCAACGGCAAATTCTGCATTGATCCTCGCCCAGGCTTCCTGGTCAACAGTGACATTGACAATGTCGTTAGAATTATAAACGCAGTCTGCGTTTATATAAGTGATTCCAGCTTCTTTTGCTTTTGCAATGACCGGATCAAGACCCGTTGCGGCGATAGGATTAATCAAAATCAGATCATAGCCGTCGTTGATGGTCTGCTCAACCTGCTGTGACTCAACCGCAGAGTCGTTGTTTGATGTGAAGGATGCAAACTCGCTTACCAGCCCGTCAGCCTTATACTGTTCGATTGCTTCAAGCAGCTGATTTTCATACACGACTCTGTATGGGTTTCCTTCGATTTCAGCGTTATGGGAAGCCACCTTGAAGCCTTCGGTGACAGTCCCCTGGTCTTCATCGCCGGTTCCATTACCTCCACATCCTGCAAATAATGCAAGTACCATTGCGAATACAAGCATTAAAGCAAAAAACTTCTTCATTGTTCTCCTCCTTTTTATTATGATACACCTATGATCAAAGCAGTTATTTGCTCTGATTACACCCTTGACTGACTATTCGTATCCTAATCTACAGTTTAAAACCCAGATTCTTTAGATAATCATAAGACTCCTTGATCGCATTATCGATTTCTGCAAGACTTTTAGGCCCTTCCCGGGTAAATTCTATCTCTATACTGAAGGGGCATCTGTTACCTTTTTCATCCAGTTTTTTAAAAATCATCGGAAAATCTACATAACCCTTCCCAAGAGCCGGGAAATCCCATTCTTTGCGTGCTCCTGCTTTATCCTTGAGATGCATAAAGCCAATCTTCTCTATGCAGGCCTCAAGATCCTTTTCAATTTCAACATTTCCGTAAAAAATAGCATTGGCCGTATCATAATTGATAGTTACTCCGGGAGAATCAACTAAATCGACTATTTCTTTCAGGATAACGCCTGTTCCATGATCCCCGTGAACTTCCAATGCCAGTTTAAGATCGTATTCTTCAAGGTATGGGATGAGATCCTTTATATGCCCGGCAACCTCCGCATTTGTGGCCACAGCTTTATCCGCAAGATGGGCTTCCCCGATTGAGGACACGATATATTCACAGTTAAAAAAAGCAGCCAGCTTAATATTGGAGATAAAATCGCCGATGCGATCCGTATCCATTAAATTACAATGCCCACTCATGGCAAAAGGAATCAAATTCGTTTCCTTGAGTTTGCTTTTAATGCTGTTCAAGTATTCAAAACTCATGGAAGGAAAAACATGTTCGGTCCAGCCTTTGGTAGCGGTGAGCTCCACGTAATGGAATCCCGCCCTGCTGATACCTTCTAGGGCTTCTTCGATAGAATAACCATGGTAGCAATTAGAATTGACTCCGATAATCCTGTCCATTAAAATACCTCCGTCAGTATGTATTCCTTCCTGCAGGTTTTTTAATTGGCAATATTATATTACCAAGCCCAGGCTCTTTTCGCTGACTGAATTATACCTCAATTTGTACAGATATGTCAATAATGCGATAACCTTTATAGAACTTCGACTCTTATTAGATGCAATTTGCTTTTCCTCCTCGCTTGCATTGTAATATAAGCATTTTAAGGCTATATGGCTTTTTAATAAGCGGTTATTACCAACCGCAAAATAAGTCAGGTTTCATCAAGTTTAATTATTATCTTTGCCGTTTCTACAGTTTTTACCCTTGTATTTTAAGGCTTGGTAATATATACTTACTTACAACAGCCGGCAAGAGGAGGATTGTAAAATGGGTGATTTAAAAAAGGATGAAACTTCAAGGGCAGGAGCCTTCACTCTGCGGGCTATGAATCAAAGGATGATCCTGAATGCTATTTTTGAGAAAAGCCCTACCTCCAGAACGGGACTTTCTAAAGACTTGCAGTTGAGTAAACCTGCGATAGCAGATAATCTGGATGATCTGATATCCTCCGGGATCGTTCTGGAATGCGGGGAAGGCGAGGCGTCAAAAGGCGGAGGTCGCAGGCCCAGATTGCTCCGTTTTAATAAAAATCATAGATTTATTATTGCCATCGAATTGAATTACAAGGATCCTATATTTGTATTAGGCAATCTAAAAGGGGATGTCATTAACGAATTTTCAGTCAAGGTATCGGAAAATGCAGGGCCCGAGATCCGGATGGACCTTATAAAGAATGCAATACATATTTTACTTAATTCCGAGGACCTGAGCCCTGAAAACCTGGCCTGTATCGCCATATCATCCCCGGGGGTTTTCTCGGACAACAGGGAGCTGTCGTTTGTCAACCCGCAATTTAAAGATTGGTTTGATCTTGATCTGCCTCGTTTGATTTCTGAAGAATTTCGTGTAAAGGTCCTTCTTAAAAACGATGTCAACATGGCAGCATTCGGAGAATCGAGGTACGGCGCCGGCAGGACCTCTAAAAACATGCTCTATATCAGTTGCGGTATAGGCTTAGGCGCGGGACTGATCCTTGATTCAAAACTCTATGAGGGTCGGTTCTGCTCTGCCGGGGAGATATTCAATAATATAGATCCGGCTAAACTTACCGCAGGAACAAACTTGGAAAAGACCATTTTTATAAGCAGCCTTATTAAAAAATCAAAGGAAAGCATGAGAATCGATCAATATAACGACGAAAATATATCCGACTTCAACGATGTTGTTAAATTATTCCGGGAAAATAACCCCTATATTGTAAAGCAACTTGAGGACATCGGCATTGAGCTGGGATGCACCGTTTCGAATATCGTCAACCTCCTGTCCGTGGACAGGGTCATCATCGGCGGTGAATACCTGGTCTTCAATGATATCCTTCTTGCACAAATCAAAAACATTGTCAGACAGCATTGTCTGTTTATGCCGGATATTTTCCCGTCAGAGCTGGGTCACAATGCCGGAATAGCCGGCCTTTTTGCATTATCAAGAGAAGACTACTTTGATTATATCATCAAGGCGTTATAGAAATATTCAGGCTGGACCCGGTTTACCGCCAATAAAGCATTGCTTTATCATATAATTTTTATCGCATATAACGAAGTCCGCCACTTTCCCCGGAGCTATGCTTCCCACCTTTTTATCCGCTTTCAATGCTTTGGCAGGATTGATGCTGGCGGCTCTGATGGCATCTTCTGCTCTTATCCCGAATGAAATAGCCTTTTTCATGCATTGGAAAAGGTTGGTGGTTGAGCCGGCAAGCGTACCATCCTCTAAGACGGCAGCACCATTTTTAGTAAAAACTTTTTGTCCGCCTGATTCATAAAACCCGTCAGGCATGCCCAGGCAGGACAAAGAATCGCTGACAAGTATGATTCGTTCCGGCGAGAACATGGCAAAAGTGGCCCTTATAACACTTTCATGGATATGAACTCCATCGCATATCAGCTCTGCAAATACCTGCTTTGATTCAGCAGCAGCTCCTATTACCCCCGGAGCTCTGTGTGAAAATGAAGGCATAGCGTTATACAAATGTGTTATTTGGGTGACGCCGGCTGTTATGGCTTTTTTCGCCGTTTCGTAATCTGCAGTCGTATGAGCAATAGAAACAGTGCATCTGTCTTTAGCTTTATTAATGAACTCCAATGCCCCCGGCAGCTCCGGTGCAATACAGACTATCTTAAGCAATCCGTCTGACGCTTTGAACAGCCTTTCGAACATGGCCGTATCCGGCAGCATGAGATGTTCCTCAGCATGAGCTCCCTTTTTTGCACTGGAAAAGAACGGACCTTCCATATTGATTCCTATGATGCGTGAAGTTCCATCCGGTTGGATGTCTCTGAAAAGAGCAGCGTTTTCATAGGCAGCTTTCAATACGGCCTCGGGCATTGTCATAGATGCCGGAGCGAAAGATGTTATACCGTGTTTCGCCAGATAAGCGGCTATCTTTGTCAACCCTTTCTGATCGGTAACCGAAAAATCCTCCCCGGAATTCCCATGGAAATGTACATCTATCAGTCCGGGAATCACATAGTCCCCATTGAGATCGATACCTTCTTCCGATTCTTCAAAGCATTCAAATACTCCCTCATTAACCGTAAACCCACCTGTTCTGAAAGTAAAATCATCGTGGCAGATCACCGCATTTTTAAACTTCATCGTCAGCAGCTCCTTTTTAAAACCCGCTCTTTTCTTTAAAGGCGGTTGTTTCTTCTGATTATTATAGCATGTAAAGATTTCTTTCAAATATATATATTCTATAACCAATATGCAAAAGGAGAGGCGGCATGGAATTCTTTGATCCCCAGTGTATTACCTACAGCCAGATGAATTTGATTTTCAATGCAAGATATTATTACAGGCGATTGAGCACATGGACCACGGCTTATTTAATGAGCAGATATTATGGCATAGGAACGACAGAAGCTTTGTTTGAACGTTTATATCAAGAAGCCATAGACCTTGGCGATATGTTGCATATCATCTTTGGGCGCCAGCACTCTGAAAAATACAGTCAATTGCTGAGTCAGTATGCCATCATCTTTCACGAACTTATCTCTGCACAGTTAGAGGGGGATATAGAAGGGGTCAATAGAAATGTGGAACGATTATGTCAAAACGTTTATGAAAGAGCGGCTTTTTTAGAATTTATAAATCCTTATTGGAGCGCAGCGGAATACCAAGACATATTTGATGCTTATCTCCGAAATATACTTGAAACGGCCAATGCTGTCGCAGCAGGAGATTTTAATAAAAATATCGAGCTGTACGACCTGTTAAATGAGCATACAAACAGGATGGGAGACACCTTCGCAAAGGGGATTTATTCCTATCTCACTACCGGAGGATCCATGCTGGATCAGGATACTTTAACAACCGGAAGACAGGTTCCATGTATAACATATGAACAGATGGAAGATATCTACACTATCAGGATGTTTTGGTTCGAACTTGTCACCTGGATCAGAAATTATATGATCAGCATATACACCGGTGTCGGAAATCCCGAGGAAACGTTTGATCGACTTAAGCAGGTGCCGGTTGAATATATAATCGCAATGAAAAATTTTTTCCCCAATATCGATGTTGAAAACTATTTACAGTTATTCAACGAATACCTAACGCTTATTTCCGGCTTCATCACAGCAATGATGGAAAATAACACAGAGGAATTAAACCGAATCACCAGGAGTTTATATGAAAACGCAGATAAAAGAGCAGCTTTCGCTGCTTCTGTCAATCCTTTTTGGAGTGAAGAACAATGGAGGGATATTTTGTATATTAATCTTCGCAGCACGATTGAGGAATCAAGCTCATTTCTTTCTGGAGACTATGAGAAAAATATCGATATTTTTACCCGTCTCTTAGATCAGGCAGAGACTTCTAGCACATTTCTCGCACAAGGGCTTTTTGAATATATTACTAAAAATCAGCCAATAAATACGGGGAGGGATTGAGTTGCCCCATCTTAAATATTAAAGGATAACTCAAATCCCTGCCGCCGCAAGTTTGAAATGATTTATGGAGAGCATACCCTTTCAGGTGTTAACAGCAGCTTTTGCTCTTTTTTCTGCAATCCTCTTCGCTTTTGAGATCATCTATCCCCTTGACAAGATAGCAAAGGCCTTCTTCCAATTGACACAAGCCGCATTGAACGTTTTCTATGCCCTCGCATAAGCAGCAGTGCCTCAGCCGGCATATGGCTTCCCGCAGGCTCCTGAGGCCGTCATTGATACCGCAAACACCATTTTTGATGTTTGCATTGTTTCTGTAATCGCATTCGAACTCAACGCTTTTCAAGCCGTCAACTACACCGGCCAAGCCTTTTTCAGCAATACAGGTTCCTTTTTCGATACACCTTATCCCTTCGCATATTCTGCAGTGGCAGCAGATAAGATCGAAGCCGCACTTGATATATTTTATTCCCTCTTTGATTTGGCATATGCTTTCCTGTATTTCATCAAGTACATCCGGCTGTTCACATTTGCATTCACAGCTGCAGTTATAATATCTGTTTCTAAACATATTGTCATCACCTTTAAAATATTTGCCCTAAGGCAGATCTAATATGAGTATATGAAGAATAGGATAAAAGTGTTAAAAGGCTGTAATTATCGGCCGGCTTCCCCAAATGGATACATCAATTGACTTTTCAATGCTTTCGCCATATAATTTAAATTAAATTGGGGGGATATCTTGTGGAGTATCAAAGGCAGAAGAGGTTCATAATCAATGTATTATTCATTGCCCTGATCGCGTTGCTTGTTTATGTAACGCTGGAATATGCATTGAAGCTGTTTTCCCCGTTTTTGATCGCTTTTATCGTTGCCTATTCCTTAAGAAGACCCTCCCGTTTTTTAGCAAGATCGATCGGGTTGCCATATAAGCTGATCGCTTTGCTGATGGTTTTGCTTTTTTATTGCACTATCGGAGTTCTGATTTCTCTTCTGGGAGTTAAGCTTATCTCTGCAATAGCTGATTTTGTTTCAAGCCTTCCGCCCTTTTATAAAGATCAAATCGTCCCTTCTCTCAGTTCCTTTTACGGTGAGATCGAGGAAGCCGTTTCAAGAATGGATCCAACGCTGATCCCTGTGCTGAACGATTTGTTCACCCAATTGATCCAATCTATTGGAGAGCTTATTTCAAACCTTTCTGTTAAAATCGTAGCAGTAATATCCGGCTATGCCTCCTCCTTGCCGATATTATTTATAAGGCTGGTGATCATGCTGATTTCAACATTCTTTATCGCAGCTGATTATGATATGCTCATCGGATTTGCAGCACGGCAAATTCCTGACAGGTTCAGGGATCTGATGCGCGAGATAAAGAGATATGTCGTAGGCACGTTATTTGTCTGTATTCGATCCTATGCATTGATCATGAGCATAACCTTTATTGAATTATCGATAGGGTTTACTATCATCGGTATAGGTAAACCCCTGCTTATTGCCGTCCTCATCGCCCTGTTCGACATCCTCCCGGTATTGGGCACCGGAGGCATCATGGTTCCCTGGATCGTTATTTCGGCAATTCAATCCAACTATTCACTGGCTCTGGGTTTGCTGATCCTCTATATGGTCATTACCATAGTTCGAAATATCATTGAACCCAAAATCGTCGGAAGCCAAATCGGGCTGCATCCTGTAGTTACCTTGGTGAGCCTCTTTGTGGGCGCCCAGCTTTTTGGCGTTATCGGATTGTTTGGCTTCCCCATCACCCTGTCGCTGCTCCGCCATCTGAACGAAACGGGAGCAATAAAGCTGTTCAAATAACCTGGGCGGCTTTCGTTAGATTGCAGACCGCCTTTCATACACCCTGTCTTTTCCGCTTGTCATTCCTTGCACACATCTATCCATTGGATAGCATTTGCGTATTCAAAAAGCTCATCGCAGGTAAGCTCAATGGCTGAGTTGCTGCTTCCGCAGGCCGGGAAAACCGTTTCAAACCTCTTCATAGAACTGTCGCAATAGATTTTAACATCGGGATTTTCAATGGCAAATGGGCATACTCCTCCCACCGCATGGCCCGTGAAGGAAAGCACATCATCGGGAGACAGCATACGGGCCTTCATGTGAAAAACGGATTTAAACTTGCCGTTATCAATTTTCCGGTCCCCGGCTGTCACTACCAGCACACAGCCTCCGTTATCATAGAATGATAAAGTTTTAGCGATCCTTGCGGGTATAACACCGACCGCTTCCGCCGCCAGCTCCACGGTAGCGCTGGATACGGTGAATTCCTTGATATCCTTGTCCCGGCCCAGCTTCATAAAAAAATCTCTTACCTTTTCAATTGCCATAATTCTCACCTCTCCCGTATCATAGTGCACAGGACCGCATCAAGTCAAGGTTTCCGCCCGCCTTTTTTAATAGTATTAGACCAAGCGAGTTATTTCTGCTTTAGAAACAAAAAATTGCTTAAAAACAGTAATTATTTATGATATACTCCATCCCATACCGATATATTTAGACAGGAGTGGATTATCAGCAATGCATACGAACCCAAAATACAGAGCCATCTTCTATATGGTCATGTGCGCCTTTCTTTGGAGTACCGCCGGTATCTTCATAAAGCTTCTTCCGTGGAATCCAATGGCTATAGCCGGTATCAGAAGCCTAATAGCCGCCGGTGTATATGTATTATTTATGCGAAGTCAAAAAATTCCTTTTGTAATAAATAAGTACTCTCTTTTAGCAGGTTTCTTTCTGACAGGGGTATTTGTACTTTTTGTTTCCGCAAACAAGCTCACCACTTCAGCCAATGCCATAGTACTTCAATACTGTGCTCCCATTTTTATCCTGGTCCTTTCGGCTCTCATATTCAAGCAGAAATTCCGAAAAGGCGATGTTCTGACCGTTGCCGCTACCACTTTGGGTATTTCCTTATTCTTCTTCGGAGACCTCTCTGCAGGATACATGCTCGGCAACCTTTTAGCCATAGCAGCGGGGATATTCTTTGCTTCCATGTTCATCACCACAAACCGGGCAGACGAAAAATCAAGATCCAGCGGCATATTGATGGGTCATTTGTTCACCGCTCTTATCGGCATCCCCTTTGCCTTCTTTTTTCCTACCCCGATAAACTCCGTGACCGTTGCTACTATCCTGGCGATGGGTATATTTCAGCTGGGTATTCCCTATGTACTTTATAACATGGCTGCCAGGCATTGTTCCGCCCTTGCCTGTTCGCTGATAAGCGCCATAGAACCATTGCTCAATCCGCTATGGGTTTTCTTATTCAACGGCGAAGTGCCCGCCCCGGAAATCAATGAGGGCAAGAAGAACCAGACTTTGGCATATAACGAAACGGAGCCCCGAAATTGAGGCCCCGTTCCCGGTAAAACATTTCTTGTGTATATATTATAACGCTGTTAATCCAGCACTAAAGAGGGAGGGGCATAGGCTCTTGCCTTGTATTCTGAATCCAGCATATAAAGACCCTTGCCGTCTGAGCCGAACAGATCGTATCTTTGTATCAGCTCGTCGGAGTTTTTCTCTTCTT
>JAKJCD010000070.1 GCA_022706625.1 Bacillota bacterium
CCATAGGCTTAACGTAACCCAAACGGCTGCTTACTTCCGCAAATGCAAGCAATACGTCCAAAGAAGCGATCGCTGAAGATGTATTCTGTATCGCTTCGATATAGCCTTGCAGCTCCTCCCGTATTTCCTGAAAGAGATCATATTCCAAGCGATTGATCCCGGTTTCCGCATTGAGGACTACGCTTTCAACCTGCTTCAATTCAGGTGTAATAAAACGCTCACAGTTAACTAAGGTCTGCTTTCTTATATAGTTTTCCGGCACTGAATCATAATTCGATTTTGTCACTTCTATATAGTAGCCGAAAACCTTGTTAAAACCCACTTTCAGGTTCTTTATCCCGGTACGGCGCCGTTCGGCTTCTTCAAGACCGGCAATAAAGATCTGTCCCTCGCGGATCGAATCCTTAAGACGATCCAAATCTTCCGAATAACCGTCTCGTATCAGGCCTCCTTCCCTAATAGTGAACGGAGGTTCGCTGACGATGGCCCTGTCAATGAGGGAAGTGACCTCAAGAAGATCGTTCATGTCTTTTCCCAAACTCTCCAGCAGCTTATTCCCACAGTTTTTCAGCAGTTCTTTGATATCCGGCACCGAAGCTACGGAGTTTCTAAGAGAAACAAGATCTCTGCCGTTGGCATTTCCGCAGGCTACTCTGCCGATCAGTCGTTCAAGGTCATAAATCTGTTTTAAATGTTCTCTCATATCGTTTCGAAGCAGAACATCATCCACCAGCAGCTCTACCGCATCGAGCCTCTTGCATATCGGCCCCACTTGATTCAGAGGTTCTCTCAGCCACTGTTTCATCTTCCTCGAGCCCATGGCTGTCCGAGTCTTGTCAAGAACACCCAGCAGAGATCCCTGAAATTTCTTATCGTATATGGTTTCCGTCAGTTCCAGATTCTTGACTGTAGCCTTGTCAAGCGACATAAAGCTGTTCAAATCAGATATTTTTAGCCTCTTTAAATGAGACAGGGCTTGTTTCTGTGTTTCGAAAAGATATGTAAGCAAAGCGCCTAAAGCCATAACCGACATGGGGCGTTCCGAAAGACCTATCCCTTTCAGTGATTTTACACCGAATTGAGACATTATTCGTTCCTCCGCAAGAGGGCGCGAACAATAGGAAGCGGCCAGCAGGGTAACAAGTGCATCCGACTGGTTTTCCAGATCAAGAAGCAATTCCGGTTCCCGGCAATTCTCTTCTCCGAAAATCAGGATCTCTTTTGCCGACAGCTTTAGAAGCTCATTGAGAAGGTTCTCCATAAAACCTTTTTTATTGAACTCCAGGCAACCCGTCTCACCTGTTGAAAGATCACAGTAAGCCAGGGCGCCTCCTGACAAATCAATATAAACAGAAGACAGATAACTGTTTTCCTTTTCGTTGAGCAATGCCTGGTTCAATGCCGTCCCAGGAGTGATTATGCGAACAACTTCTCTTTTTACGATGCCTTTTGCGGTGGCGGGATCCTCCATCTGTTCACAGATGGCTACTTTGTATCCCTTATCCAATAATTTAGCGATGTAAATATCTGCCGCATGATAGGGGACGCCACACATGGGGGCTCTTTCGTCCAGGCCGCAGTTTTTACCTGTGAGTGTTACCTCCATTGCTTTCGAAGCCGTCAGCGCATCCTCAAAAAACATCTCGTAAAAATCTCCGAGACGGAAAAAAAGTATCGCATCGGTGTAATCCTTTTTGATATCTAAATATTGCTGCATCATAGGTGTCAGCGCCATTGCATGCCCTCTTATCCTATATTTCTTTTTCTATGTCCGGCTTCTCAAAAAAGTAAGCAAATGCCGAATCAACCGTTGTTCTTTCGTCGATTGTTCCGATTCCCGCATCCGCAGTTTTTCTTAGAAGTATAAGGTATTCGATATTGCCTTTAGCTCCGGTCAAAGGAGACCATGTCAGTGCTTCTGTTTTTAACCCTCTGTCTTCTCCGTACTTCATCACCTTGCGGATCACTTCGGTATGAACAGATCTTTCCTTCACGATGCCGTGCTTTCCGACTTGGCTCCTGCCTGCTTCAAACTGAGGCTTAATAAGGCAGATTACTATGCCGTCCTCTCTCAGGAGCTTAGCGGCAACGGGAAAAATCAAATCAACCGAGATAAAGGATACATCGATGCTTATCAGATCAATTGTGTCCAAAATCTTATTCGTATCAAGATATCTGATATTAGTCCTCTCGATATTGACGACTCTCTCATCGTTTCTCAGTTTATAATGAAGCTGCCCATAGCCCACATCGATGGCATATACTTTAGAGGCGCCCTTTTGCAGAAGACAATCCGTAAAACCTCCGGTAGAAGCTCCCATATCCACCGCTGCATAACCTGTTGGATCGATCCCAAACAGATTAAGGGCTTTTTCAAGCTTTAGCCCTCCCCTTCCCACATATGGGCAGAGTGCTTGTTTTATATCTATAAGAGCAGTCTCTTTCACCTGTGTGCCCGCTTTATCACAAAGCTGCTTGTCCACATAAACGAGCCCCGCCATCACTGCAGCCTTTGCTTTTTCTCTGGATTCAAAATAACCCTGTTTAACAAGGATAGAATCAAGCCTTTCCTTCAAAAAAGTCACGCACCCTTTCGGTCACGGAGGCCGTATCCATCCCGTAACGATAAAACAATTGCTTTACATCACCATGTTCAATGAATTTATCAGGCCATCCGACAGCAAGATGCTTGAAGCCTCGTATTTTATTTTCTGAAAGAAGCAAAAGCAGAGTGCTTGCCAATCCTCCTGTAACAACATTGTCCTCCATCGTTACAAGGCGTGAGGTCTTATTGACGGATTCGATAATTCTTTTCAGATCCATCGGCTTTAAAAATCTTGAATTTATTATTTCCGCTTCTATCCCGGCTTTTTTCAGTTCTTTGCCTACTTTTAGGGCAGATTCGACCATTTTACCCAGCGCAACGATACTCACATCTTTGCCTGCAGCAAGGACTTCGCACCCTCCGTCTATCTCGTAATTGCCGCCGGCAAAAGAAAGATCCGAGACAGTACCTCGCGGGTAGCGGATAGCGCAGGGTCCATTCAGGGACATGGCATAATCCATCATAGCTGAAAGCTCTTTCCCGTCTTTCGGAGCCATGACCGTCATCCCAGGCATATGTGACAGGTAAGACAGATCGAATACACCGTGGTGGGTTTCTCCGTCGTTTCCCACATTGCCTGCCCGATCAATAAGGAAGAGCACCGGAAGTCCTGGAATGCATACATCCTCAATGATCTGGTCATATGCTCTTTGGAGGAATGTCGAATAGACCATAACTGCCGGTCTGAAGCCCGCAAGGGCCAAACCCGCCGCAAAAGCAGTTGCGTGTTGTTCGGCTATCCCAACATCGTAGGTGCGCTCCGGAAAGACATCGTGAAAGAAAGAAAGACCGGTAGCTTCCATCATAGCCGCCGTTATGCCTACTATTTTTTCATTCTTTCTTCCCAGCTCTGCCAGCTTTTTCCCGGCAACGCAAGAATAAGTGGTTAAATCGGAAGATGCAAGCAAATTGCCCGTGATCGGGTCAAAAGGCGAAATGCCATGAAATCTGCAGGGGTTAAACTCTGCGTTTCTGTAGCCTTTCCCTTTTTTTGTAACAACATGCAGCAATACAGGGCCGTCCAGATTTTTTGCAAGCAGTAAGGCATCCGAAATCTCGTGGATATTGTGTCCGTCTATAGGACCGAAGTATTTAAAACCGATGCTTTCAAAGATGGCGCCTGGGACCAGGGCATATTTCAATGTGTCTCGGATATGTTCAAAACCGGAATAAAGGCTGTCTCCGACTCGCGGGACCCCCTTAAGTGTTTTTTTGAGCTGTCTTTTAAACTCAAGATAAGCTTTTGAAGCCCTAAGCTTTCCAAGATGCTGGGATAATCCCCCGCTGCTTTTTTCGATCGACATCTCGTTGTCATTCAGGACCACGATAATTTTAGAGGCGGTGCTGCCTATATCATTGAGGGCTTCAAAAGCCACCCCGCCTGTCATCGCACCGTCGCCTATCACAGCTATCACCTCTCCCTCTGTTCCGCAGAGTTCCCGCGCTGCGACATAACCGGCGGCAATGGACAGTGAAGTGCTGGCATGGCCGGAATCATACATATCATGCGGGCTTTCACTGCGTTTTGGGAATCCCGAGATGCCGTCAAGAGACCTCAATGTATCGAATTTGTCTGACCTGCCTGTGAGTATTTTATGAACATAGGCTTGATGGCCCACATCCCAAATGATCTTATCTTTTGGGCTGTCAAAAATCCTGTGAAGGGCTATAGTAAGCTCGACTACACCTAAATTTGAGGCAAGGTGTCCTCCTGTATCAGAAATCTTTTCGATAAGAAAATCCCTAATATCGTAAGAGAGAAGGACAAGCTCCTTCTCCGACATCGTTTTAAGGTCTTCGGGAAAGTTATACTCCTGCAAATGCTTCATTTATTGTTCCCCTCATTTATTTCGTAATGCCAGATGTTTTGCCACCGCTGTAAAGAACTCCCCTTCATCATAAAACGGTTCCATTATATCCGTTGCTTTATCGGTAAGACTTTTAAGCTTATGTTTTGATTCTTCCACACCGTAAACCATAGGAAAAGTACATTTGGAGCGTGCATCATCCTGCCCTGAGCATTTTCCCATGGTTTCTGTATCTCCATAAATATCAAGAAGGTCATCGGAGATCTGGAATCCGAGTCCTATGGCTTCTCCGTAATCGGTTAGAGCTTTTAGCCTGTCTTTATCCCCGCATCCCAGGTATGCCCCGGCCCTTATGCAGGATACTATTAACGCGGCTGTCTTATTAAGGTGGATATATTCAATGTATTCTTTGGCACACTTCCGTCCTTGGGACTCTATGTCCGCCACCTGTCCTGCGACCATTCCTCTGCAGCCGGCACCCTTTGCGATTTCATACGATGCCCTGACTCTGCATTTCAATTTGAGAGGGTCGTCGAAATAGAGAAGCATGTCCTTTATCATGATCTCAAAAGCCGCCGACAAAAGACCATCCCCTGCCAGTATTGATATATTCTGTCCGAATACCATATGATTCGTAGGCCTTCCTCTCCGCATTTCGTCGTCGTCCATGCAGGGAAGATCATCATGGATCAATGAATAGGTATGTATATACTCCACAGCAGCGGCATATGGAAGCGAGGAATTGATATCACAGCCACAAAATTCGCTTGCGGCAAGAAGCAATATCGGCCTGATGCGTTTCCCTCCGGAGGTTAGGCTGTATTTGATAGATTCGTACAGAGTTTCACTCTGTCTGTCTATTTCGGGCAGAAAATCAAGCAGATGGCTTTCGATAAATTCTTTATATCTTTCATATTCTTTGTTGAACATTTCATCCCGCCTTATCTTTCAGGTGTTACAGGCTTCATTTACTCGCCGAAATCAACCAGCTCCTGCTTTATCCTGTCATACATTTGTATTCTTTTATTTGCTTCTGCCAAATGCTCTTTACATTTCTCGTAATACTGCATTCCTTCTTCAAAACGTGTTAGAGCCTCCTCTAAAGTCGTCTTTTCAGATTTGAGCGCCGCTACTGAGTTCTCCAGCCCTTTTAAGGCTTCTTCAAAATTCATTGTATTCTCTTCCATATGACGCTCTCCTCACTTCATTTACTAAACATTTAATTTTACCATCTTTGCATATGACCGTCAATAAGTCGCCTATTTTCAATGCATTTGCTGATCCGATCAATTTGCCGTCCTCGCCGATCAATACTCCGTACCCTTTTTCCATAATTGAATATGGACTGTCCATTCTAAGTTCTGAAACCAGTATATCAGCTTCTATGTTTTTTTTTGAAAGCTCATCCGTTATCAAATGACAGAGGTCCTTGACATATGCATGAACAATCATCTCTGATAATTGGATCCGGCTATGAATCTGAGTCCTCAGCGATTCCATATTGTATCGTTCGGTCTGCAGCTCAAAATGCTGAAGTAAACGCCGGCCTGCTCCCATAATCTCAGCCGCCGCCGCCTTTATTAAGGATCGCAGTATTTTTGTGTCGGGAACGGCCAGCTGGGCAGCTTCCGTAGGCGTGGCAGCTCGAAGATCGGAAACGTAATCCGCCAGGGTGAAATCCGTCTCGTGCCCGACTGCGGAGATCACAGGTATCTCGGAAAGAAAAATGCTTCGGGCAACCCGTTCTTCATTGAAAGTCCAGAGCTCCTCGATCGAGCCGCCTCCTCTTCCTATAATGACTATATCGGTTTCGGGGAATAACAGATTTACATTTTCAATGGCAGTGCAAATATCTTCTGCAGCATCCGGGCCCTGCACCAAGCAAGGATAAAGTATAACCTTTACCACATCATTTTTTTGCCGTATTATTTTAAATATATCGCGTACAGCCGCCCCGGTTTCCGAAGTGATGACGACAACCTGTTTTGGATACGAAGGTATCGTTTTTTTATACTTAGGGTCAAACAACCCTTCCCTTTCAAGCTTTGTTTTCAACGCAAAATAAGCTGCCGTCAGATTTCCCGTGCCTTCGACGCTTATATCCCGGACATTAAGAGAATAGGTTCCTCCTTTTTCATAGACGGAAATATATCCCGATGCGGTTATCTGCAGCCCTTCCGACAGCTCATAATGCAGCCCTCTTACACAATCGGAGGGAAGAAAGCAGGATAGCTTGCTGTCCTCATCTTTCAATGTAAAAAAAACATGCCCCGAACCGTGATACTTCAGATTGGATATCTCACCGATCACAGATACATTACCTAAAAGCGGGTCTGTCTGAAGCACTCTTTTTACGTAATTATTGAATTGTGATACACGAATCGGCTTTATGGCCATAATTGATTTACCCCCAGTAACCCAATACCGACTGCATTATCAGAAGATAAAAACGGCTGTCCGAAAATGACGGTGCATATGTCCGATGAAAAACACTTATGGATTTCTCTTTTTATATATTCCCCGGAGGCCACTCCTCCGGTAAAAAGTATTTTATTACAACCGGTTGCTTCCATTGCTTTTGATAACCAGCGAATAATGGTCTCAGCTATTGCCCGAAAAAGCAGGAGGCTTAAGGTTGCCAAATCCGGAGATTCTTCATTCATCCATCTTTCCGCCTGAGTTTCAAGGCCTGAAAGATTAATGTCCAACCCACTAAAATGGACAGGCTTGAAAATGGTATTGTCAAAAGGTGCGGCTCCGAAAGCAAGCTTGTCCATCTCTTTTCCGGCAGGAAAATTTAATCCTGCCCGTACTCCTGCACGATCGATGACCTGCCCGAAGGAGAGATCTTTAGTTCCTCCCAGCTTAGTGATTTTACCACTATCAACATGCAGCAGTTCGGTGGTCCCGCCTGAAAGGTGAAATGCTAAGAACGGCTCTTTCGGATCAAGACCGGTGCCATATGCACTTGCAGCCAGGTGCCCTTCCTGGTGAGAAAAACGAAATACCGGTATTTTTAATGTTGCCGACAACATCCTGCCGCATGAGAGTCCGCCTGTGAATACAGGCATATATGATCCGGTCAGGGGCCTTGGTTTATCGCTGACAGCAACGGCGGCGATCCTGTCGGCATTGATTGCCTCAAAGCTCTTCTCCAAAAGGACCGGCAAATTCTGGATATGCTGAAAAAGCGCTTGGGATTGTCTTAATCCCCTCTCTCCCGGTTTGACCTTCAGGGTCTCCCGAAGGTCAAACAATATTTTTTCGGATTTTTCTACGATTGCTATCGAAGTTGTATAATTGCTGGTGTCAAGAGCCAGTATAAGGGAGGGACTTTCTTTCATCTCAAGTGTTCTTTTCTTTTACTGCTCTGCCCAACACTCCGTTTACGAATTTGCCTGATTCATCGCTGCCGAACTTCTTTGCCAGTTCTACAGCCTCGTTGATCGAAACCGAATCGGGAATATCGGTAAGATAACAGATTTCCGCAATAGAAAGACGCAAGACAGCCAGATCTACCTTTGATAGTCTGTCAATGCGCCAATTGTCCGCATAGGATTCCAGCAATCCGTCGATTTCTTTAAGATTGAGAATCACTGCGCTTATCGCCCTGTTGAAATAACTCATATCCAAGGGATGATTAGCTACCGGATATTCTTCATATTCTTTTAGTCTTTCAAGATTGGCAAGGAATGCTGACTGTACCGAGGAACTAAATTCTTTTTTTATATCCATCTCATACAACAGCTGCATTGCGCATTCTCTTGATTGTCTTCTGGTGTCTATATTGCCCATCTTTCCCTCCGGGCTTTTATGCTTCGTTGAAGTGTACGCCGGTAACGTGTATATTGACTGCGTTGACCGTTATTTCAATGATTTCTTCCACTTCTTTCTTTACATTTTCCTGAATGTCCCATGCCACATCCGGTATTTTAATACCATAGTTTACGATAACTGATATATCGATAACCACACCATCATCGCCTTGACTGATTTTTATTCCTTTATACAGAGGGTCTTTTCCCAGCAGATTTTTTGACAGACTGTCGGTCAATCCGCCGCTCAAACCGTAAACTCCTTTTGTTTTTAAAGTGGAATTCAGGACGCATACGGCGATGACCTCGTCTGAAATTTTTACGACCCCGAGCCTTTCTTCATTTCCGACGCTCATTTACTATCACCTCGGGCAAATTATAGCAGAATAAGAGCGATATTTCAAATGTAAAAGCTAAGACTTGTTTTGGATCACTACCTGATTTGCGGGTCTTCCTGTTTCCCTCATCACTACATCAATGATTTTGGCTACGTCGCTCTGTGTCAATTCTCCCTTATTCACTGTAACGTTGACGGAAGTATCCGTCATTATTACAAAGGCTTCCGCAAAGCCTTTATTTACAATCAGGCTTTCAATGACTTTTTCTGTGTTCATGTATTCAATGATACGCAGCTTCTGCTTGGTAGCATTCTCTTTTTCCGCTCCCGAACTTTCTGCTATTACAGAGGTAAGCATCGATAATATTTCATTCCTGTCCATATCAATGGTGGCCCGGATCTCAGCAAAAAATGCATCGGCATTTTTAATATCCTCTGTATCGTCGGATGTGATAACAACAGCGCTTTCAACAGACGCCTCGACGTTTGCATCGGCGGAAGTCCCGGGCGCTGCGGAAATATTTATACTGTCTACAAGCACTTCCCCATCATGCTCATCCATCTCTTGTATTTCATAGTCGACGTATTCCTCTGAAGCAGTCATCACATCTTTTTCTGCTAACCGGCCGTTGATGACTCCAATGGCAAGAACTACCAACAGCATGCTCAACAGGATCAATGTTTTCTTTCTAAGTCCCTTATTCATATAAAACCTGCTCATTTATTCCCCTCCCCTTCCTTTTCAAACACTTTTACATTTTGAACCGGTATATCATATAATGCCGTAACAG
>JAKJCD010000071.1:0-3388 GCA_022706625.1 Bacillota bacterium
TAGCTTTTGACAATGTGATTTCGTCTGTGTATTCAAGGTCCCCGCCAATGGGGATCCCGTGAGCGATCCTTGTAGTCTTAATCCCTGACGGTTTTATCAGCCTTGCGATGTACATCGCAGTGGCTTCGCCTTCGATATTTGGATTGGTGGCAAGAATCACCTCATCGATATCGCTTTCTCTCAGGCGGATTATCAGGGTTTTCAGGTTTATATCCTCAGGACCTATACCTTCCATGGGAGATATGGCTCCGTTGAGCACATGGTAAAGCCCGTTATACTCCTTGATGCGCTCCATCGCCGCTACGTCTCTGGCGTTTTCTACCACACATACGATTTTACGGTCTCTTGCAGGATCTTTGCATATGCCGCATGGGTCATCATCAGTGAGATTCCCGCAGACCGAACAGTACTTCATGCTGCGCTTGCCCTCAACTATCGCATCCGCAATGGCTATAGCTTCTTTTTCATCCATTGACAGAATATAAAAAGCAAGTCTCTGGGCTGTTTTTCCCCCGATACCGGGAAGCTTTGACAGTTGACTTATAAGATTGCTCAAAGGTTTTGCATAGTGTCTCATATGCCGGGTCGATTCCTTTCTATAGCCCCGGAATCCCGAGACCTCCGGTTATTTTCCCCATCTCCGCAGATGAAAGCTCTTCGATTTGCCTCAATCCTTCATTCACGGCAGCGATTATCAAGTCCTGCAGCATTTCCACGTCCTCGGAATCCACGGCCTCCGGCTGTATTTTTATACCGGTAAGCTCCCTCTTCCCGTTTACCGTAACACTGACAGCCCCGCCTCCCGCCGTAGCCGTCACTTCCTGTTCGTCCAATGATGCCTGCAATTCTTCCATCCTCTTCTGCATGGCTTGCATCTGCTGCATCTGCTTTTGCATTGAGGCCTGCCCTCCGCCTCCGGGCCTTTTCCCGGCCTTCATTCCTTTGCCCATCTTCTCCTCCTATTTAACCTCTATGTTTATATTAAGGCTGTTTCCCAATTCGCCGGCAATTTCCTCGGCGGTCTTTTCTTCTTTGTCTTTGACTGCCAGCCTGCATTCCATTTCAAGCTTGCTTCCTGCATGCTTTTCCAGAAGCTGTGAAATAAAAACCGCATTGTCTTTTGCATAGCGAAGCGCCGTCTCATTGTCAAGCTCCAATACAAAGCATCCTTCCTCAGTTTTGATCAGCCGTCCGCATTTACGCAACATGTTAAAAGTGCCTTTTTGGGATTTCCCTTCTTCTGTTACTTTTCTCCATATCTGTTCGACATCCATCCCCTGCACTTTTTTATCATTTTTTTTCGGACTTTCTTCTTTCTTAGAAATCTCCTCCGATATTTTCTCTTCGGGTTCTTTTTCTGCTGCCTCAACGCTTTTCCCTTCGGTCGGAGCATTAAAAATGCCCGCCGGATCACCCTGCGAAGACAGCTTCACAATACAAAGCTCCAGTAGGATACGGGGCTTCGTAGACCACTTGGCCTCGGATAGGGTATTTGCCAGTTCAATTATGCTGCTGCTGATAGAGGACATATCCATCCGCTGGCTCTGTTCTCTTATCCTTTCTGTATTTTCTTCCGATACATTGAGGATATCTTCCGGGCGACGGATGAATTTCACTATCATGAGGTTACGGTAATGGGATATCCAATCCTTCATGAACTGCCTCACCTCGATACCATCGGAAAGGATTCGATCCAGGAGAAGAAAAGCATCGGACGTTCTGCCCTGATCCATCATGTCGGTCAATTGTATGAAGACTTCTTCCCCTGAGGTTCCAAGTACGTTTAATACATCCTGCCTTGTTACCTCCCTGCCTCCGCCGGCTATACACTGATCCAGAAGAGAGAGGCTGTCCCTTACCGAACCATCCCCGTTTGCGGCAATGATTCCGAGTGCTCCGTCGGATATATTTACACCCAGTTTATCACATATGATCCGCATCCCTTCACGGATCTGCTTCTCCGGTATCCTGTGAAAGTCCAGCTTCAGGCAGCGGGAAAGTATAGTTGCAGGCAGCTTTTGGGGTTCTGTGGTGGCTAATATGAACATTACGTATTCCGGAGGTTCTTCCAAAGTCTTCAACAGTGCGTTAAACGCACCTGCAGACAGCATATGGACCTCATCGATAATATAGACTTTACGCCTCCCTACAACAGGAGGGTATTTTATGCTTTCGCGCAATTCTCTGATATTGTCCACACCGTTATTTGATGCCGCATCGATTTCGATGACGTCTAAAAAAATTCCATCTCTGATGGCCTTACAGTTCTCGCATATGCCGCAGGGGCGTTTTTCCTGAGACTCCTTGCAGTTGACACCTTTTGCAAGGACCCGTGCGACTGTCGTCTTGCCCGTTCCTCTTGTCCCGCAAAAAAGGTACGCATGCCCTTCAGTTCCGCTTCTTATCTGGTTTTTCAGGATCCTGACGATATGCTCCTGCCCCAGCAGGCCCTCGAAGGTCTCCGGGCGAAAGCTTCTGTATAATGCCTGATACATGGCTACTCCTAAGTATATGACAAAAGGTAAATGCTTGAAACCGTAAGATACAACTCATACAAATTGCCCTTTGCCAGCCCCGCATGGAGATGGAACAGGCCGATCTGCGGCACATAAGAGATTCCGTTTATCGCTGCTTCCTTCCGGACCTGACGAGGTTCACAGATTCTTATTGCGCAGGACCCGGACCATGCCAGGCGAAGCTGCCAAAAGGCAATTTGCCTCTTTATTATATAGGAACCTTTAGCCTCAGTCAATGAAATTGACAAATGATAAGCAGACCTCGCCAAAACGGTTTTAACGAAATACCACCTTATACAGTTCATCGCTTGTGGGGGCTTCTATCGGAAAACTCTTGTTTTTTTCGATCAGCAAGCGCCCTTTTGAAGCCTCCGTGATTTTACCGATGCAGGCTATCGGAATACCGGCTCGCCATATTTCTTCCATAACCTTCTCTTTATTCTCGCTATGAGCTATTATCATCATGCTTCCGCTGGAAATCAGGCGCAGGGGATCGATACCGAAATGATTACAGATTTTTTCTGTGACCTCCGCTATAGGGACTGCATCACGCCATACTTCAGCTCCCGTCCCGGAAATCTCACACATTTCCCAGACGGCTCCCAGGACACCGCCTTCTGTTATGTCATGCATGCCTGCGGTGCCGATCTTCCCGGCAATGACCCCTTCCTTTACGACAGATACCAGTTCCAGCATCGCCCTGGCTTCGGAAATTTCCTTTTCTGTTAAAATACCTCTAAGCCTTGCTTCGTGATCGCAGGCAATGATTCCGGTGCCCTCAAGCCCCGCCTGCTTTGTCATAAGGATAAAGTCTCCCGGCCGCATTTCCTCGGCCTTCTGTGAAGTTCCCTTGACGGCGCGTCCCATGGCGG
>JAKJCD010000071.1:3455-9308 GCA_022706625.1 Bacillota bacterium
CCCAGCTCCCTCGCCGCTTGCCCTGCCTGACGCATGATTTCGTCGATCTCCGCCTCGGTGGTCTCTTCCGGGAGCATGCATGCCATCAATAGCCCCAATGGCTCCACTCCGTTTGATGCTATATCGTTGCAGGAGATATGGACTGCCAGCTTGCCGATATCCGAAACCGCTCCGGTTATGGGATCTGTGGAAAGTACGCACTCGTAATCTCCGAAATCCACAACGGCGCAATCCTCGCCGATACCGGGCCGGGTCATGACTTCCGGCCTTTTTTGGTCTAAATGTCTGAACACTATTTCTTCTAACAGCCTGCTGTCCAGTTTTCCGATTTTCATAATGCTTTCCGTATCCTTTACATGATCCCTTCCGGTTTTTCGCCATTTTCCAGCCACTGTACAAACCGATCCTCGGTAATGACAGGGATGCCGAGTTCTTTAGCTTTTTTATTTTTTGATGAGTTTGATAAGCTGTCATTATTTATCAGGCAGTGGGTCCTTGCCGTGACAGAGTCCGCCACCCTGCCTCCTTTGCTTTCTATAACGGATTTTAGCTCATTTCTATTTTTGTAATGCTCCACGGAGCCGGTTATTACAAAAGTAAGGTTTAAAAAAGGCTGCTCTCCTGATGCCTGCTCCATATCTTTAAAATTGATTTCTTCCAGCAGATCTTCTACCGCCCGTTTGTTCTTTTCATTTCTAAAGAAGTTAACATAAGCCTCCGCCATTACATCACCTATGCCATAAATCCTAGTCAGCTCTTCAAAAGAGGCTGACTGAATCGCATGCCATTGGTTATTGAAGTGTTTGCATATTGCTTTTGCGTTAGCAAGACCGATATTCGGAATGCCCAGACTGTAAAGGAGCCTTACGGGATCTGTGTTTCTTGCTTTGTTCACGGCCTCCTCTAAGTTACGATAAGATTTTTCGCCGAACCCTTCCATTTCAATAATCGCGGTTTTATGCCGCCCGATTTGGAAAATATCTGCCGGCTCTTTGATAAACCCTTTATTAATAAACTTCTCTACGGTAGCTTCCGAAAGTCCGTCAATACCCATAGCATCACGGCTTACAAAATGAGTATAAGACTTGATGTGCTTAGCCGGGCATTCAGCATTGGCGCAAAATAACACCTTCACACCGCTTTCCTGTTTTATATCGGTCTGCTCCCCGCATACGGGACAGTTTTCAGGGGCCCGGACCGGCCCGCTTCCCGTGATGTTCTCAGCTACCTGGGGGATGATCATATTAGCCTTATACACTCGGATCTCATCACCTATTCCGAGTCTAAGCCCTTCCATAATACTCAAATTATGGACGCTTGCCCGGCTTACTACCGTACCCTCCAGCAAAACGGGTTCAAAGACTGCAATGGGGTTGATAAGCCCGGTTCTTGAAGCGCTCCACTCTATATCGAGGAGCTTTGTTTCTATGACCTCGTCACGCCATTTAAATGCAATGGCATCCCTTGGAAATTTAGCTGTAGCTCCTAAGCTTTCCCCGTATTGCACATCGTCATATGTCAATACCAGCCCGTCTGACGGAAAGCCATAATTTCCCGCCTCTTTGCCAAACAATTCGATGCTGTCGGACAAATTTATGCTATCCACTTCCCTGAAAGGCACCACATCGAATCCCTGTTTGGAAAGCCATTCCAGCTGCTCCTTTCTGGATCGCTCAGAATCCAGTCCTTCCGCTTTTATCAGCCCGAATGCAAAGAAGTGAACATTCCTTTCCGCAGTGATCCTGTTGTTAAGCTGCCTGACGGATCCGCTGCAAAGATTTCGGGGGTTTTTGTATTTTACTTCAATTTCCGTAAGCTTGTCGTTCAGCTCTTTGAAGTCCTCATATCCTATCACCGCCTCGCCTCGAAGGACAAGCTCTCCGCTAAAAGGTATCTTAAGCGGGATATTAACAAACACCCTAGCATTGTTTGTAACCACTTCTCCGACCTCTCCGCTGCCCCGGGTGACCGCCTTGATGAGACCGCCGCCGTTATAAGTCAGAACTATGGTCAAACCGTCAAGCTTCCATGAAAGCAAGCCCTTCTGCCCGTCCAGCCATTCAGCAAGAGCGGCGGGATCCTTCGTTTTGTCCAAAGAGAGCATGGGCTTCTCATGTCTCTCTTTCGGGAGGCTGTCTGACAACTCATATCCGACACGGATCGTGGGGCTTGAAGAGAGCACGATACCTGTCTTTTTTTCAAGCTCCGACAATTCATCGTATAACCTGTCATATTCGAGATTAGACATTATCTCTTTATCATCGAGATAATAAGCTTTCGCTGCCCTGTTCAGGGTCGAGACCATTTTTTTCATGCTCTTTAGTCTATCGTCCATTATTCTCCGTCTCCTGTAGTTTCCTGAGAGGAGCAATATCTATTGCCAGTTTTTTTGTACCGACACTGTCAAATATTACGGTAGCTGTGTTCTTTTCCACTGTTATCACATTGCCGGCTCCAAACTTACTATGCTCTACCCTGTCACCGGGTGCAAGATCCTCTGAAGACAGGCCGGAATTTGCGGCACTTTCCCGTCTCGTTGGCCGCATCTGCTCGAAAGGCCGGTATATGGTATTTTCATCCTCATAAGATCCCGTTTTTATATGGCTGTATCGGTCAAACCCGCGGCCCATGAAAACTGCATCTCCTTCCAGCAGTTTACCGTCGATCTCCCTCAGGAACATAGATTCTCTGGTGTAGTCGGTTTTGCCGTAAATCGTTCGAACTGCCGCGCCGGTGAGAAAAAGCCTCTCTTTAGCTCTGGTCATCCCAACATAGCAGAGTCGTCTTTCCTCTTCAATGCCATCGCTGCGTTCAAAGGATCTCCATCCCGGGAACAGGCCATCCTCCATTCCGGCTATAAATACAACCGGAAATTCCAATCCTTTGGCACTGTGCAAGGTCATCATCACAACGGCATTCTCCTCAGGATCCAGGTTGTCGATTTCAGCCATCAGGGCGATGGATTCCATGAATTCACTCAGGCTTCCGAATTCTCCCGCATCCTCTTTTTCTTTTTCATAATCGTAAATGACAGATTTGAATTCAAGTAAATTTTCTATCCGGCTTTCCGCCTCGACCGTATTCTGCTCCTCCAAAGATTTAAGATACCCTGTTCGCACAAGAAGTCCGTCGTAAATATCCGATATCCTCAGATTATCTTTCTCTTCCGAAAGCTTGCTGATGATTTCCGCCATTTCAAAAAGGCTCTCACCGGCTTTGCCGGACACTCCTTCTAAAATATCCGTATTTCTGATAAGTTCGAAAAGAGGTTCCTTTCTGAAGTTCGCAAGTACCTTGAGTTTTTCCAGCGTTTTTTCCCCGATTCCGCGCTTGGGTTCGTTTATTATCCGCTCAAGAGATAAATCATCGGCGGAATTTTGGACTAAACGCATATAAGCCACCATATCTTTTACCTCTTTGCGGTCATAATACCGGTATCCCCCAAGAACACGATAGGGGATGCCTCTGAATCTGAAAGCTTCTTCGAACTGTCTGGATTGCACATTGGTCCGATAGAGCACGGCAAAATCCGAATACTGACGGCTGCCGTTACAGAGTCTGTCCACTTGCGCGGCGATATAACGGGCTTCATCTTTATCATCCTCTGCTCTAAAATAGCGGACCTTTTCTCCCTCCGCTTTATCCGTCCACAGTTTCTTCGGTTTTCTGCCGAAATTGTTTTTTATCACAGCATGCGCCGCAGCAAGTATGTTCCCATCAGACCTGTAATTTCTCTCCAGCTTTATGACCTTCGTACCCTTAAAATCCTTTTCAAAGTCTAGGATATTATTTATATCCGCCCCCCGCCATTGATATATGCACTGGTCATCATCGCCGACGACGCAGATATTGTTGTGGCCCTCCGCCAGCATGCGGAGGAAACGATACTGCATATAGTTTGTATCCTGGTATTCATCTGCCATTATGTATCTGAACCTTTGTCTGAAGCGTTGCAGCACATCTTTTTCCTGCTGAAACAGCCTGACGGTCTGAAGCAGGAGGTCATCAAAATCCATAGCCTTATTCGCTTTTAGAACTTTTTCGTAAGCGGAATAAATATCGGCTGCCATCTTGTCCCTGGGGCCGGCATTGCTCTCTTCCGCAAATTCGGCAGGGCTTTTGCCCTTTTCCTTACAGTCGCTGATAATAGAAAGAAAATACGCAGGCTGATACTTTTTATCATTGATGCCCTTCTCTTTCATGCAGTTTTTTATTACTGTTTTCTGGTCAGCGGGATCATAGACAACGAAATCCCTGCCGTATCCCAGACGGTCTGCGTACATTCGAAGGATCCTCAGGCAGGCGGAATGGAAAGTCAAAATCCACATCCCTTGAGTATCCCCTATCAGAGCTTCAACTCTTTCCCTCATTTCTCCCGCAGCCTTATTGGTAAAAGTGACCGCAAGGATCTCATGCGGAGACACGCCCTGCTGCCGGATCAAATAAGCGATGCGGTGGGTCATGGTGCTGGTCTTGCCGCTTCCGGCGCCGGCCAGAATTAGCAGCGGGCCGTCTTTGTGGACCACTGCTTTCCTTTGTTCAGGGTTTAATTGCTTTAAACAGTCCGAATCGTCGTTCATATATGCTCTCCCGTTTTTTTACAATGGACTTTTGTTTTTCTTTACCCAATAGTTTATCATACCGGTCTGTTTTTGAAAACAAGGCGCATAAAAAAAGCGGTTTCGTAAATACCCTTCGCCGAAGGCTTTTCTGAAACCGCTTTTGTTATTTGGGAATCCTTATCTGAAGTTTTCAGGTTTCACTTGGAAATAAGCTTTTGAATGTTTACATACCGGGCATATCTCCAGAGCTTTTTTTCCAACATAGCTATGACCGCAATTTGCGCATTGCCATACCACGTTCTCATCTTTTTCAAAAACTTTACCGTTCTTGATATTTTCCGCCAGAGCTCTGTATCTTTCCTCGTGTTCCTTTTCAATCTTTGCGACACCTTCCATTTGGAAAGCTATGTCGGCAAAACCTTCTTCTCTGGCAATTTGAGCCATTTCTTTATACATCGTTGTCCACTCGTAGTTTTCACCTTCGGCTGCATCCAGCAAGTTTTCCTCGGTGGTCCCGATTCCGTGGGCTAACTTGAACCAGAGCTCTGCATGTTCTTTTTCATTCCCCGCCGTCTCAAGAAAAATAGCTGCGATCTGTTCGTAACCGTCTTTCTTTGCTTTGGAGGCATAATAAGTATACTTGTTTCGCGCCTGAGACTCGCCTGCAAAAGCGAGAAGCAGATTTTCCAACGTTTTTGTGCCTTTTAGATCTTTCATGCTTTCATTTCCTCCTGTTTGAAATCAATAACCTGATGGTATATGGATTCATTATTGCTTATATATACCCAAATCCTTTAAGGCTTAAACCCTTAATGATATCATTACATCATTTTTCTCCGGCAAGAGCAAGAGCGATCTCCCCTCCTATTGCGGCATTGTTTAACACCAAACGGATATTCGTTTCAAGGCTGCGACCTTCAGTTAATTCTTTGATCCTATCAAGAAGGAACGGTGTGATCCGTTTTCCCGTGATACCTTTTTCCCTGCATTCTTCCAATGCTTCGCAAATGCTCATATCCATGGTTTCGAAATCTATTTCGTATTCCGCCGGAATCGGGCAGGCAACCAGCATCCCGCCTTTGAGGCCCATATCCTTCTTTGCCCGTATCAGTTTTGCTATTTCAGAAGGAGTGTCGATCCGGCACTCTGCCGGGAATCCGCTTCGTCTGCTGAAAAATGCAGGGAACTCGTCACTGCCGCATGTTATAACCGGGACTCCTGCCGTCTCCAGATACTCCAGCGTACAACCTATATCCAGCACCGATTTTACACCCGCACATACTACTACTAC